>JACCXL010000012.1 GCA_013697015.1 Chthoniobacterales bacterium
TCGAATTTGTAGCTCGCCTGGATGTGCCGGTGCAGCGACATGCTGTTGAACTGCGTGAGCACATAGATAGAACGCAGGCCGGAGTTCAGACAATTGCTGATCGGGATATCGACGAGGCGGTATTTGCCCCCAAGTGGGACCGCCGGTTTCGAGCGATCCTTCGTCAGCGGAAAAAGGCGCGTACCTGCGCCTCCACCCATGATGACGGAAAGTGTCCGTTGGGTGGTTCCGGGCGGCAAGGCGGCCGTCGGACCGGCGACAATCCGTTCGCTTCCGGCAGGCGCCGGCTGACTGGCGGTTTCGGTCCTCATGTGTGCAATAACTCAGTCTCAGTAGCTTCGAGCAACCTTTTTGCAAAACGCACGCCTCTTGCGCGCCGAGACCGTTGGTGTCACGCTCAGGGTCCACTATGTGCGGCATTGTCGGCTATGTAGGACGCTCGGAAGCGGCTCCCATCTTGCTCGATGGCCTGCGCCGGCTTGAATATCGCGGCTATGATTCCGCCGGCGTGGCGATCGTGGACGGTGATCGTGTCGAAACACGCAAATGCGCGGGGCGGATTGCTGAACTCGCCAAGCTGATGACCGCGCGGCCGCCGACCGGGACCTACGGCATCAGTCATACGCGTTGGGCGACGCACGGGAAAGCGACCGATCAAAACGCGCATCCGCACTTCGACGCCAGCGGCAAGCTCGCGCTCGTGCACAACGGCGTGATCGAGAATTACCAGGCGCTCAAAGACGAGCTGATCCAGGAGGGCGACAATTCATTCACCTCCGAAACGGACACGGAAGTGCTCGCGCACCTGGTGGGAAAACTCTACGACGCCTCCAGCGGGAACGGCACGAGCCCTGTGCAGACGCCAAAGGCGCGCCTGGTGAACGCGTTGCGCACTGCTTTACAGCAGGTCATTGGCACTTATGGCATCGCCTTGGTGCACCAGGATATTCCTGATTTTATTGTCGGCGCACGGCGTGGCAGCCCGCTGGTACTCGGGGTGGGCAAAGAGGAGAATTTCCTGGCCAGTGATGTCAGTGCCATCGTCGCCTACACGCGGGACGCTGTTTACCTGAATGACTTCGACGTCGTCGCGGTCGAGAGGGACAAGTTCGAAATCAGCTCGGTCGCCGGGGAAGGAAGCAACTACGAAGTCAGCAAGGTCGAGTTTACCGACGAGGATATCAAGAAGGGCGACTATCCGCATTACATGCTCAAAGAGATCTTTGAGCAGGCCGGTTCGGTGCGTGATGCGATGCGTGGCCGCCTCAGCCCCGAGGAATGCACCGCAAAACTCGGCGGCTTAAACATGACCACCGCGGAGCTGCGCGATGTGTGCCGCGTCGTGCTCACCGGTTGCGGCACGGCACTGCATGCCGGGATGATCGGCGAATATATTCTGGAGCAGCTCGCCGGAATCCCGACCGAGATCGAATACGCCAGCGAATTTCGGCATCGCAATACCCCGATGACACGCGACACCGTCGTCTTCGCCATCAGTCAGAGCGGGGAGACGGCTGACACGCTCGGCGCCATGCGGGAAAGCAAACGCAAAGGCTATCGTTCACTCGGGATTTGCAACAATGTTGCCAGCACGATCGCGCGCGAGAGCGACGGCGGCGTTTACATGCACGCGGGTCCAGAGATTGGGGTCGCCGCGACCAAATCTTTCACCTCCCAAGTCGTCATCCTGAACCTGATCGGTTTGCTCCTCGGGCGTATGCGCCATCTTTCCACCTCCGAAGGGACGCAGATTATCGCTGCGCTCCAGAGTCTTCCGGAACAGATCGAGGAAGTGCTGAACCTAAGCGATCAAATCAAAGCGATCGCCAAAAAATACGCTTCGGCGAGCGGCATGCTCTTCTTCGGCAGGCAGTTCAACTTTCCAGTCGCGCTGGAAGGTGCACTCAAAATGAAAGAGATCACATATCTCTTCGCCGAAGGACATCCGAGCGCCGAACTGAAGCACGGAATCATCGCGCTTGTGCGGCCGGACCTGCCGTCGGTCTTCATCGCTCCGGACGATGCCGTTTTCTCGAAAAATGTGAATAATATCGAACAGGTGAAAGCTCGCAAAGGACCAGTCATCGCGATCACCTCTGGCGAGGGCGCTGGCCGGCTTGCGAAGCTAGCGGAAGACATCATTACCGTGCCGAAGGTTCCCGATTTCGTGAGCCCAATCTTGACGGTCGTTCCCTTGCAGCTTCTGGCCTACCATCTCGCGGTCGAACTGGGCCGCGACGTCGATAAGCCGCGCAACCTCGCTAAAAGCGTGACGGTGGAGTAAGCGCGCCGGACGCCACGACCCCCCTCGGTGCAGTCGAACGAAAATTACCTCCTCAAGGTTCTGGAGGATGTGGGACTCGTCACAAACGGTCAGATCGCATCCGCGAAGTCCCGCTTGAACGGCGCTCCCTCCGTCCTCGACGTGCTGGTGCGGGACGGCGTCGTCTCTGAGGCTGACGTCTCGCGCACGCTGGCGGCGCAAGCGCACATGGATTGGTTCGACCTCGCGACGATGCTCATTCCTCCGGAAATAATTCAGCAGGTCCGGCCGGAAGATGCCCGCCGCTTCAAAGTCATTCCCGTTGGCATCGGAGAGACGGGATTGATCATCGCCGTCAGCGATCCGCTCGACATCGACACGATCGATAGCCTGAGCTTCCTACTGCAGCGCGAAATCGAACTTGTTTGCACCAGTCCACCGCGCATCCGCGAAGCGCTCATCAAATATTACGGCACCGCGGACGAAGCGTCGGACGCGCTGGCCCGTCAGCTCGGCGGCGAAATCGACCTCGGGCTGGAGCTGAGCGACGGCACCGACCTCAACGACGAAAACTCGACCGATGCGCCCATTATTCGGCTGGTCTCCATGCTCTTGATCGAAGCGCATCGCCTCGGAGCTAGTGACATTCATCTGGAACCGCTCGACAAGAAATTCCGCGTCCGGTTTCGCATCGACGGCGTCCTGCAGGAGATGCAAGCGCCGCCCAAACGGCTCCAGTCCGCCATCATCAGTCGGCTCAAGATTATGACCGGCTCGATGAGCATTGCGGAAAAACGGCTCCCCCAGGACGGACGGATCCAGGTGAAAATCCGACGAAAACCGATCGATCTGCGCGTCTCCACGGTTCCGACCAACCATGGCGAAAGCGTCGTGATGCGCGTGCTCGATAAATCCAGTCTGATGATGGGTCTGCCTGAACTCGGATTCTTCAGCGATGACCAGGAAACTTTCGAGCGCTTGCTGCGTTTGCCCGATGGCATTCTGCTCGTGACTGGCCCAACTGGTTCCGGTAAGACGAGCACGCTCTACGCCTGCCTGAATTACATCAATAAACCCGACCGCAAGATCATCACGGTCGAGGAGCCGATCGAATATCAGATGAACGGCATCAATCAGGTGCAGGTGAACACTGATATCGGGATGACGTTCCCGGCCGCGCTCCGCTCGATCTTGCGACAGGCGCCCAACATCATCATGATCGGTGAGATCCGTGATCTCGAGACCGCTTCCATCGCGACCAACGCGAGCCTCACCGGCCATCTGGTCTTCAGCACGCTGCACACCAATGACGCACCTAGCGCGGTCGCGCGCCTGGTCGATATCGGCGTGCAGCCGTTTCTGGTCGCCTCATCGATTCGCGCGATCATGGCGCAGCGGCTCGTGCGGCGTTTGTGCACAAATTGCAAGCAGCCCGGCGAATTGAGCGAGACCGATCTGCGGGCGCTTCACCTCGAGCCCTCCCAGCTCGAAGAGGCGCAGGTTCACAAGGCCGTCGGCTGCGATCATTGCCGCCATACCGGTTACCGGGGACGCATGGGGATATTCGAGATCTTCGTGATCGACGACGACGTCCGACACATGATCAACAATCGCCAATCGACTCTGCTCCTGCGCCAGCGCGCGCGCGAACTCGGTATGCGTACCTTACGGGAAGACGGAATCCGCAAAATCCTGGCCGGTCTTACCTCCGCCGACGAGGTCATTTCCATCACGTTGGGCGACGTGAATTAGCGCGTGCCGAAAGATGAATAGTCGCCAGATCGCTGATCTTTTCATTGAACAGCAGGTATTGGAGTCGTCCCAGATCGACGACATCCTGACTGAGGCGAATCTGACCGGGAAGAGCCTGCTCCAGACAATGATCGACAACGGCTTTGTCGATCAGCGCAGCTTCTATCAGGTAATCGCGGACGCGACCGGATCGGAATTCGTGGACATGAGCGAGCGGGAGGTTCCACTTGAGATTTTGCGCCTGATTCCGAGTGGCCTGGCCCGGTTGCATCGTGCTCTTCCGATCGAAATGAACGACGCGGGATTGTCGGTCGCGCTGGTGGATCCGCTCGATCTGCGAGCCGCGGAAGATCTCCGCTTCGCCCTCGGCCGGGATATCAACATCGTTGTCGCTCCCACCGATCAGGTGGAAGAACGCATCAAGCGCTACTACGGCGCGGAAACCTCCACGATGGAGGAAATCCTCAAGCAGCTCGGCGAAACGGGCGAGCTGCTCGCCTTGCGGGCCGAAGACGGCACCACTCTTGACGTCGAGGCGGAAGCGAACGCCACGCCGATCATCCGTTTCGTCGATTTGATTCTTTTTCAAGCGATCCAGGATCGCGCGAGCGACATTCATTTTGAACCTTTCGAGAACGAATTCAAAATCCGTTATCGCGTGGACGGCGCCCTTTACGAAATGTCACCGCCACCTCGACATCTCGCCCTCCCCGTCATCTCGCGCGTCAAAGTGATGGCGAACATGAACATCGCCGAGCGCCGTTTGCCCCAGGACGGACGCATTCAGAAAAACATCGCCGGCCGCACGATCGACATGCGTGTTTCCACCTTGCCCACACAATTCGGCGAGAGCGTCGTGCTGCGCGTGCTCGATCGCACGACCGTCAATCTCGACCTCGATGCCCTCGCCATGCCTGATTATATCCGCGACTACGTTGTGGAGGTAATCAACCGGCCGAACGGCATTTTCATTGTCACCGGCCCGACCGGCTCAGGGAAAACGACAACCCTCTATTCCTGTTTGCGCCGGATCAATACGATCGATGCCAAACTTCTGACCGCGGAAGAGCCGGTCGAATACGACCTGGAAGGTATCGTACAGGTCCCGGTGAACGATGGCATCGGCTTATCGTTCGCGCGTATTCTGCGCGCTTTTCTCCGGCAGGATCCGGACCGCATCATGGTGGGGGAAACGCGTGATCTGGAGACCGCTCAGATTTCCATCCAGGCATCCCTCACCGGTCATCTGGTTTTCACCACCCTGCACACGAACGACGCGTCGGGCGCGATCACGCGTCTGATCGACATGGGGGTCGAGCCGTTTCTCATTTCTTCAACCTTGGAAGCGGTGCTCGGCCAGCGTCTGCTGCGGAGCATTTGCCCTCAATGCCGCAGCCCCTATCAACCTAACGAATCGATGCTCTCACAGCTCGGTCTGGCACGGCGCGACATCGGCGAGAAGCAGTTCTTCTTTGGAAAAGGGTGCGAAATTTGCAATCAGACCGGCTACAAAGGCCGGAAAGGAATTTATGAACTGTTGAAGATTACGGACCCGCTCCGCGAGCTGATTAACCAGCGCGCTCCGACTGTCGTGCTCAAGCAGAAAGCAGTTGAGCTTGGTATGATCACGCTTCGACAGGACGGATTGCGGAGCATTTTCCAAGGCGACACGACCGTCGAAGAGGTCTTGAAGTATACGTAGCCTCGACACTAAACGTCGCCGCCGTTAGTCTCTGATCTCTCAACAACGCGCAAAAGAATGTCACGCTTCAATTATGTAGCTCTCGATGCTCGCGGCCAGGAATCCACCGGGCTGGTCGAGGCGATTTCGGCCAACGAAGCGATCGGTCAATTGCGTCAGGCCGGTTATTTCCCGACCAACGTCTTCGAGGAAGGCAAGGGTCCGCCCAAGATCGC
>JACCXL010000035.1 GCA_013697015.1 Chthoniobacterales bacterium
GGGTCGCCGTGCCATCCCGGTTATCGACAAATTTGACTCCGCCGGGCAGATTGCCACTTTCGGTGATGAGAGGCAGGGGATTGCCTGACGCGGTGATGGTGAAGCTATCCTGAAACCCTTCGGGGAAAATGGCACTGTTCGCGCTCGTAAAGAGAGGTGGAGTTAACGCGAAGGAGCTCAGAGGCGCGGCCAACGCCATTGATGCAATCGCGGCGAGGAATGTAAATGGTCTCGCCGTGAACCGGTGGCAAAGTTTGGCAAGCGGCGATTTCACACGAATCGATGCGAGAGAATATAAACGATGATTTGGGAAAATACGTGTTTTCATAGGAGAAGCTGAGGAATCCAATTCGGGGAGCGGATACTGTGCCAAACCGGGAAAATACGGGAGATTGAATCGATGCGGTCTTCGGTACGTCGAGGCTCAGATGAGCGACTGCTGTTCGTCCGACGCTTCGGCCTTCGCCTTCTTGAAGTTCAGGTCGGCCTTGTAGTCGGGATACTCGGCGCGTTGCGTTCCGTTGAGCAGACCGTCGATCGTTAGCAGCTCGTTATCGCTCCAGCGCAGTGAAGCCTCACCGAATAGTGGCTCCGCTCGGGGCGGGCGCTACGCGCGAAGCAGGCTATCGAATTCTCGGCGCACAATCGCGTAGCATTCGCACGCCGCCTTCTCCAAACCGCGACGATCGAGGATCGTGACCCGTCCACGCGTGTAACTGATCAGTCCGGCGCGCTGCAAAGTGCCCGCGATCACGGTTACACCGGAGCGACGCGCACCGAGCATCTCGGAAAGGAACTCGTGCGTCACGTAGAATTCGTCGCCCTCCACGCGATCGTGCGTCATGAGGAGCCAGCAACAACAACGCTGCTCAATCGTGTGCAGTCGATTGCAGGTGGCGAGTTGCGCCATCTGTGTGAACAAAGCCTGCGCGTAGCGATGAAGAAGGTCGGATAAAGGGCCGCCACGGTGCGTCTGCCGCACCAATTCCGCCGCGCTCAGGCGCCACGCCGTTCCGGGCATCTGGCAAATCGCGCGGCGCGCACTCCTCTTCGCGCCCAGAAAAGCGGGGAGCCCTACCATGCCTTCGCGCCCGATCGATGCCACCTCGGTCTGGGTTCCGTCCTTCAAAACCGTGAGGAGTGAAGCCATCGCCGTCTCGGGAAAGTAAACGAATCGGAACGGCTTGCCCGGCTCGTGCAGGGAATCGCGCCGCGAAAGTGTGACCTCTTTGAGGTGCTTGCGTAAGCGCCGGAGGGCAGGTGGCGGCAGGCCGTTCAAGAGGCGATTGCGAAAGCCATTCTTCGGCTTGGAGCGAAGCGTCATCTAAAGTTATTCGAATTGTCGCGTAAAAGTGCGTGCCCTTCGCCTCCAGATAGGCCGCTGCTTCGGCACAGCTACGCTCATCGCAGCTCCTTTTGAGCGTCAGGCAACCGTTAACCGGTCTGCGTACGGTTGCGGACAGAGCCATCATCCTTTGGGCGACACGAGGCACGCGTGGTAGGCCCGTTTTGCGCATTTCACCGCGAAGCGACTGCAGGACGTTTGCTCCTTTGTACGCCAGCGCACACAAAATGCGGCTTCAGCAAAGTATTTTACGACCGCCTTTCCTGCCAGTGCCGATCTACGGTTATGCCCGAAGCCACACCGCCATGTGTCGCCGCCCGCGACACAAATCCACCCGCCATCAGGCGGCGCTCCTTCCTGAAATTCGCCGGCGCGACGATCCTGGCCACAACGGCCGCAGGTCTCCTGCCGCGCCGAGTAATGGCGCAAGCTCAGGATGGCGGCGTGAATCTCGGCACTGGTGACATCGTCGACGAGCCGGCGACGAAGGAGCAGATCCTTAGCGCGACGCGGCCATTCATCCGTAACGCATGAAGCGGGGGGAGGAAGGCTCATGTCCGACGCGGAGATACTAAGCCAGCTCGTCTCGGGCGATGAGACGGGATTTTGGATTTTCTACGCGCGTTTCTCAGCCACCCTTTTCTCGCTGATCCGGCACATCCTGTGGGATGCCCAGGAAGCTGAGGAGGCGCTGCAGGACGCGTTCACGCAGATGTGGAAAAACTCATCGCGCTTCGATCCGGCGCGGGGCACTCTATTCTCCTGGGCAGTCGCAATAGCTCGGAATAAGGCCCTCGACCGTTTGCGGCGAGCACGGCGCCACCAGCGAATCTATGACTGCCTGGCCGAGGAAAGATCAGCGGCAGAACTTCAGGCCAAACAATTTCCCGCGAGTGGGCTGATGGAATCGGACGAGCGGGGTCGCGTCCGTGCCGCGCTCGTCTTGCTCTCAAGCGCAGAGCGCGAAGTGATCGAGCTCGCGTTCTTCTCCGGAATGACTCATGTGGAGATTTCCCGAAAGCTCCTCCTTCCGCTCGGCACGACGAAAGCAAGAATCCGTCGCGGACTGCTCACGTTACGACATGCATTTGAGGTCGAGGAGCGCACAACCGAAAACGGTCTCAGAGATCTGCAACCGGTTTGAACTGCTCCTG
>JACCXL010000065.1 GCA_013697015.1 Chthoniobacterales bacterium
GCATACGCTCGGCTTGGACGCCCCACCGAACTCGCAGCTGGCCTGAAGAGCCGATGCGCGTTGCTTCTACTTTCAAAATCGCATTCCGCGCTTTGCGGCGAAACAAAATGCGCTCGGTCCTCCGCGGCAGTAGGTTAAAATTCTGAAAAACGAACCCGAGTTTTGCGTTGCGGATATCGGCCAGTTCGTCGCGTTGCAGGACGCGGCAATTGCGAAGTAGGGAGCTCGTCACGCATGCCGACCGGGTCCTCGCTGCAGTTGGGTTAAACGGCCGCAGCGCCGCCGTCGGAGTTTTCTTCGGTTTCTACCCGGCGCGTGAGGCTGCGCGGCTCGATCCGATCGACGCTTTGCGTTACGAATAAGAGTGAGTGGGCCCGCGTTTCCGCGGCCTCGGAAAGCCTGCAAGGGGGGTGGTTAGCGCTACCCCCGCTTTGACCGCACGTTCCTACCCACCGACGGCTTGGTAATGCCCGAGGCCGCGCCGCCACATGAGGTTCGCAGTGGCCCAGGTGACGCACAACCAGAGTGTCTGAATTCCTAATGCTTGCAGCATTTCGGCGCCACGCAGACGCTCCAGGAAAATCGCGATTGGGCAAAATAATTCGTAGTAGAACGGCAGCCATTTCATGGTCGCTTGGACCGCGCCCGGCATAATATCGAGCGGGAACATCTGACCACCGAGAAAGTATTCGAACGAGTAAACGATGAAAACAATCGTGGAAATCTCGAGAATCCAGAATGCCATCATGGCGAGAGTGTAGGTGATGAAAAACTGCATGAATGCGGCCATTGCCAGCGAGAGAAGCGCGGCTGCATACGTGAGAACACTTCCCGGCAACACGACGTAGCTGCGGAAATACCAAAAGATGACCGCGATCGGAATGATCGTGATGGCGGTATAGACCAACCTTCCGCTCAGAAAAATGCTGGTGCGATAGGCGAGGTAGTTGACCGGCTTCGTCAGAAACGAATTGATCTGGCCCTCGCGAATGTCGGCTGCAATTTGCCATTCGTCCTCCGCCGGTGTGACAAGATTCGAGACGAGGATCGTGAGCAGATAATAATAAATCATCGACCCGTAGTCGTAGCCCTGCATCCCGCCTCCCCGTTCGCGGAAAATCGCGCGCCAGAGAAACACCGTGCCGGCCAGCGGGATGAGGCCGAAAAGCGCCCGCAGGAAATAGTTCCAGCGGTAAACGAACGTGTTCTGCAGGCCGAGGTTGAAGACCGCAATGTACTTTTCGATCTTCATTTTCGCGCGGCGAGTTCGGCTGCAAGATTGATCGCGGCGATCATGCTGTCGGCGCGCGCAATTCCGCGGCCCGCGATCGGGAAAGCGGTGCCGTGGTCTGGGCTGGTGCGGGGAAATGGCAGTCCCAGGGTCACGTTCACTCCTTCGTGGAAGGCATGCAGCTTCAACGGGATCAAGCCCTGGTCGTGATACATGCAAAGCACGGCGTCCCAGTCGCCGTTCACGGCTGCGAAAAAGATCGTGTCCGGCGAAAATGGACCGGCCACGATTGTGGCCGGATCCATTTCGTGCTGCATCCGTTGGATGGCGGGAGCGATGACGTCAATTTCTTCGCGCCCGAGCGCGCCCGATTCGCCGGCGTGCGGATTTAAACCGGCGACGGCGATCCGCGGTTTGTCGAGACCGCGTTGCGCGAGGAAGTTTCGCAGCAAATGTCCCACGCGCACGATTTCATCCGTTCGGAGCGAGGAGGCGACATCCTTGAGCGCGAGGTGAGTTGTGACAAGCGCGACGCTTAGTTTCCCGCCCGTGAGGAGCATGGCAAAATTTTCCACGCCACAGCGGTTAGCAAAAAACTCTGTCTGCCCGGGGAACGCGAATCCGATCTCGTACATGCGCGCTTTATGGATCGGGCCCGTCACCACGGCCTGCAGGTCACCCTGGCGCGCCCGGCGGACAGATTCTTCGAGCGCTGTTGCGGCCGCGCGCGCTGTCTCCTCGGTCGGCGAGCCTAACAAACAGGCAGGGTACTCGCCTACGACGACGTATTCAGCTAAATGCGACAGACCGCCGGAGGCGAGAGCCGCGTGAACGATCTCCGGACCAATTCCCGCCGGGTCACCAAGAGTTATCCCGATGCGAATGCGCATCGCCGATTCTTCACCAATGCGAGACGTTGTCGCAAGGCAATCGCGCGCCGTTTCGCCTGGAAAAGCAGCTTCAGAACGTCCGGATGTAAGCCTTCTCGCGGAGGGTAGCGAGCCAGACGTCCTGTTGATGCTGCGATTCCTCCTGCATCAACTTCTTTTCGATCTCCACCCGCGCTTCGGCCAGCGGGCGGGAGACGCCCCCGCGCTTATCTTCCACTTTCAAAATGTAATAATTCCCGCCGAGCTCGACAATGTTGCTGATTTTCCCTTTCGGCAGATTGAAGGCCACCTTCTCGAGGGGCGCCGCCAGCGTTTTACGCTCGATCCAACCCCAGTCGCCGCCCGCATCGCGCGTGCTGTCCTCGGAATACATCTGTGCCATGCGATCGAATTCAGCGCCGCCCACCAGTTTATGCAAAAGCTCCTCCGCCATCGCTTTCTGCGTGGCGGCGTTCCCATCCGCGTTCTTCCCCGGCAGCATGATCATCCGCAGTTTCACTTGTTCCCTGCTGGTGAATTCATCGCGGTGCTGGGCGTAGTATCCGTCGACTTTCCCGGGCGGAATCATCGTCGATCTCTTGACGTTTTTGCCGCGCATCGCCTGCACGATCATTTTTTCTTTCTCCATCTTCTTGAACTCGGAGAGAGTGAAGTTTTGCGCCTGCAGTGTTTTGATGAAGGTGTTGCGATCACCGCCGAACGAGTCGTTGATGATCTCCTTCGTCTGCATGTCGATGTAATGATCGGGAACTTCGGCGTGCTCTTTGCTGAAAGCCTGCAGGATCAGCTGCCGGTCGATTAAATCCTTCAGCGCGGCGCCCCGCACCTCCTTGATTTTGGTGACCAATTCCTCTCCCTTAAATTGGGAGCGGAGCAATTTCTCGCGCGGCCCCACCAGATCTCGCACCTGCGAGTAGGTGATGACGTCTCCATTGACGACAGCGGCGATGCCGTTGATCGGCAAGGCCCCGCCCGGCGAACGCTCGGACCCACCCTCTCCTCCTCCGGTCGGATGGGTGG
>JACCXL010000086.1 GCA_013697015.1 Chthoniobacterales bacterium
CCGTGCCGCGATCGCTCACCACACCCCGGAGCGCGTCGCCGATTTCTCGCGCGGTCTGCGCCGAAACGACCTGGCGCAGCACGACCGGTGAAAACGTGCTCACGATCTGCCCATCCTGTGTCGTGACTGATTTCACTACGCGCGGCGTGACAAGTTTGCCGCCATTCGCAATCGCCGCCATGGCCAGCGTCATTTGCAATGGAGTCACGCCGACTTCGTGTCCCATCGGAATGCGCGTGATCGAAATCTTGCTCCACGATTGCGGTGGTCGAATCACCCCGCTGATTTCGCCCGGGAGTTCGATGCCAGTTCTTTCGCCGAAGCCGAAGCTCCGGATGTATTCGTAGAACTTCTGTTCGCCCACACTCAAGGCGAGTTTGGCCGCCCCGATGTTGCTCGATTTCACGAGAATATCCCGCACGCTCAGATCAGCGTAGGGCTTGTGATCGTGGAGCGGGCGCCCGCCGAATTTCCAGAGGCCGTTCTCGCAAAAGATGGTGGTATCGGGACGGACCTTGTGTTCGTTCAGGGCCGCCGCTGCGGTCACGATCTTGAAGGTCGAGCCCGGCTCCATCATGTCGATGATGGCGCGGTTTTTCATCTCTTCCGGCTTCGCCTCGGCGCGATTGTTTAGGTCGAAATTCGGACGATTCGCCATCGCCAGAATCTCGCCCGTCTGCGGTCGCATCAGAATGATCGTTGCTATTTGCGGCGTGTACTCGCGCATGGCGGCGTCGATCTCGTTCTCGACAATGTTTTGCAGATTCAGGTCGATCGTCAGGTGCACCTGGTAGCCGTTGCGCGGCGCGCGTTCCTGGCCGCGATACAAAACCATTTCCTGCCCGGCGCGGTTGTGCTCGATGTAACGGTAACCGTCCTGCCCGCGTAGATATTCATCCATCGAGGCCTCGATCCCTTGGATTCCTTTGTGATCGAAGTCCGTGAACCCAATGACGTGACATAGCATCGACGCGTTCGGGTAAACGCGCGTCGAATCGCGCTCGAAATAAATTCCGCGCAAATTCTGCGCCTGTAACTTTTGCCGCAGCGCCGCCGCCACCGCCGCCGGCACTTCGCGCTTCACGACCACATAGCGCCGGTCGCCACGCAGCTTTTCATCGAGCTCCGTGGCCGGTAATTTTAGTTCATTCGCGAGCAGCGCGACGAGCTGATCAATTCGTTCCTTCGTTACGTGGGTGGAATCGGCCACGACCGTTTCGACCGGCACGTTGTGCGCGAGCACTTCGTTGTTCGCGTCGAGGATCGGCCCGCGCTCGGCGTAGCTGGGCTGTTTGTAAACGTGCTTCTCAGCGGCGAGTCCGGAGTACTCGTCGTGCTTCACCATCTGCAGATAAACGAGCCGGAACGAGAAGACGCTGAATAGTGCGATGAACGCCAGGCAGACGAGCGCGCATCGGTTTCGGCAATTCCATCTCATCTGCTCGGGCGCGGGTTGGAGACAGGCTGAATCGCATCTTCCGCGGGGCGCGGCGGCACCGTCAGTCGCACGATGCTATGTTCCGCGATCGGAACCATTTTAAGATAACCTTCCTTCAGCCGCCGCTGCAGCGCGGAGCGGGAGGTTAACGCCGTGATTTGCACGTTCACGACTTCGTTTTGCATGCGGAGGCTGGCGAGCTCGTTCTCCAGCGCCTTCTTCAGATCGCCCAGATGATAGAGCTGCACCGTCAGGTAGACGTAAATCAAACCTGTTATGGCCACGAAACCGGTCAGAACCAGCCAGCGCGCCAATGACGCCGCATTGATTGAGTTGAACTGTTTGCGACGCGGACCTGACATTACCGTTTCTCCGCCACTCGAAGTTTCGCGCTGCGCGAGCGCGGATTATTGCGCTGTTCAATTTCGCCCGGCTCGATTGGTTTCGAAGTGATCAGTGTGAGAATGCAATCCGGATTGCGCTGCGGCGCCGGCCATTCGGGCCGGTCAAGCCACTCACGGCTGCGATCGCGAAAGAAATTTTTAACGATCCGATCTTCCAGAGAGTGAAACGTGATGACGGCGATCCGTGCGCCGATTTCCAGTCGCGCGGTCAATTCCCGCAGTCCCTCTCCAAGTGCGCCGAGCTCATCATTGACTTCCATCCGCAGCGCCTGGAACACCTGTGTCGCGGGATGGCGGCGGCCATGGCGCCAGACGATCTTCTCGATCGCCTTCGCCAGCTGCATCGTCTCGAGGAACGGTGTGCTTTTGCGCTGTTTCACGAGCTGACTTGCGATCCGGCGCGCCGCCGGTTCTTCACCCAGATCACGGAACA
>JACCXL010000172.1 GCA_013697015.1 Chthoniobacterales bacterium
GTTCGCCATCGCGGGGGGAGCGTGCGCTTTCCAGAGCTTCTTCTCCGCGGCGCGCCTGTAAGATGGACATGAACTACCTGGAACTACTCAAGCTCGCGTCGCCAGAAGCGATCGTGGTTGCGACGGCGCTCGCCGTTCTGGCAGTTGGCCTGACGAGCAAAAATGCACCCGTGCTTTGCTCCACCGTCGGAGTGCTGGGGTTAATCTTAGCCGCGGCTGAGGTGTTCATGTTGCCATTCAACGCGACGCTCTTCCACGGAATGCTCGTTATTTCGCCGCTCGCTTCGCTCTTCAAGGTCATTTGCCTCACGCTCGCCTTTTTCACCGTCATCCTTGCGCGTAGCGATCGCTCGTCGCGTCATCACGGCGAGTATCTCGCGCTCCTTTTGCTCGCCACCATCGGACTAATGCTACTCGTCGGCAGCGAAGAGCTGCTCATGATCTTCATCGGTCTCGAGCTTACCGGCCTCGCGCTCTACGTCATGACCGCGTTCGACAAAACCGATATTCGTTCCGCGGAAGCCGGCCTGAAGTATTTCCTTTTCGGCAGCACGGCGAGCGCGTTCACACTTTTTGGTTTGAGCTTGGTCTATGGCATGTGCGCGACGACCGGGCTCGCCGCGATCGCGCAGAAACTCGTCGCGCAGCCTCTCTCACCCTTGCTCGCCGCTGGCATCGTCATGACCCTCATCGGCTTCGCTTTCAAAATCGCCGCCGCCCCTTTCCACCTTTGGGCGCCCGACGCTTACCAAGGCGCGCCCGTCTCGAGTGCTGCCTTCATCGCCTCGGGTTCCAAGGTGGCCTCCTTCGTCGTGCTCGGAAAAATCGTGCTTGTCGGTTTCGGTCCCGCTCACGGCAGCGCTGCCTGGCACGCGATGGTTGCCGGCTGGATGCCGGTGCTGGCAGTACTGGCAGCTTTGTCCATCGTGCTTGGCAATCTCGTCGCCCTGGCCCAGTCCAACGTCCGCCGTCTGCTCGCCTACTCCGCCGTCGCGCATGCCGGTTACACGCTGCTTGGCCTCGTCGCGGGAGGTCGCGAGGGATTCAGCGCCACGTTGTTCTACACCACCGTTTACGCATTCACGCTCGTCGGCGCATTCGGCGTCGTCGCGCTGGTGCGACGCGAAACCGGCGGCGACGATTTCGTCAATTTTTCCGCGCTCTGGTCGCGTTCGCCATTGCTCGCCGGATGCATGGCGATCTTCATGCTATCGCTGGCCGGCTTGCCTCCGCTCGCCGGATTTTTCGGAAAATTCTACCTCTTCAGCGCTGCGATGCGCGCCGGTGAAAACCACGGCCTCCTCTGGCTCGTTGCGCTGGCGCTCTTTGGCAGTCTCATCTCGCTCTATTACTACCTCATTATTCTTAAAGTGATCTTTTCGGAGCCTGCCCTGAGCGAAGTCGAACGGGGGCATCAAAACCTAGAGCACCCCGGCCAACCGCGCGGCAGGCTGCGCGAGGGCGGCGATTTCTTGCAACGAACCACCGTGGCGGTGTTGGCGATCGCAGTGCTCTTCTTTGGCATCCTTCCCGGGGCGCTTCTGGCGCGAATCATCGCGGCCCTGCCGTAACGCCGACGCGTTGGCAGTTGCGCCCCCCGCACGGTCGTGAAAAAGCTGGTGCTACCGTATCGGTGGAACATAATGCGGGAATTCAACTCAGAGCGCGGAGGTTCCAATGAAGAGCATTTCGATTTCTCGACGTAAATTTGCGCAGCTGTTGACCGTCGGCGCGGCGGGCGCCGTTGCCAGGCCCGCGCTTACCCTCGCCAGAGCCGCGGCCACTGCGCCATCCGCGACAACTCCAACCGTCGTCCGCTTGAGCTCGAATGAGAATCCCTACGGACCCTCCGTCAAGGCGCTCAAGGCGATGACCGACTCCTTCAACCTGGCGTGGCGCTATCCCGAGGAACATGCCGATCTGCTAATTGAGTCGCTTGCGAAAATCAACGGAGTCGGCCGCGACCAAATCCTACTCGGCGATGGCTCGAGCGAAATTCTCAAGCTCTGCGCCGAGACGTTCACCGGCTCTACCGCGAACGGCCAAAACGGCTCGGGGCCTTCACCGCGGGGAAACCTCGTGGTGGGCGATCCAACGTTCGAAGCGATTCTCCAACACGCCGCGGTCAATGGCGCTGAAGTTGTGAAAGTTCCACTCACCGGCAACAGCTTTAGTCATGATCTGCCGAAGATGGCCGCCGCGGCCCGTGAAGGTCTGATCTACATCTGCAACCCGAACAATCCCACCGCCAGCATCACGTCAAAGAACGAACTGCGCGATTTTATCACCAAAACTCCCAGTCAAACGATGATTTTGGTGGACGAGGCTTACTTTCACTACGCCGACAGTTCCGACTACGAGAGCGTGATCCCGTTGATCAAGGATCATCCGAACCTGATCGTCGCCCGGACCTTCTCGAAGGTTTACGGCATGGCGGGGCTCCGCTGCGGCTACTGCGTGGCGCAAAAGGAAACGATCGAGCGAATGCGCCCGCATCAATCGTGGGACAGCGTCAATATCATGGCTCTGGCTGCGGCGATCGCGAGTCTCGACGACCCGGAGCAAGTAGCTAATGGCCGCCGTTTGAATGGCGAAACAAAGGCATTCCTGGCCAGCGAGCTTGGCGAACTGGGCTACAAGTCGATCCCGTCGCAGGCAAACTTCGTCATGATCGATGTAAAGCGCCCGGTCGTGCCGCTGATTCAGGCGTTCAAACAGCGCAATGTGCAAGTCGGTCGATTGTTCCCAGCCCTGCCGAATCACCTCCGCCTCACCATCGGCAAGAAAGCCGAGATGGAAGCTTTCCTGTCAGCTTTTCGCCAGGTGACGGCGTAGAGCTAACTTCGCCCTGTCGACAACGGCGGACATCCGGGCGTCGCTGGCTCTTCGCGGCGGCGCTGAGCTTGACGCTGTAGGCCGAACCGAAAAGAATCGCCGTATGAATACTCTGCTCCGATCAATAATCCCTCTGCTTGCGGGAGTCCTCGTCACTATCCCCTTGTTCGCGCAAGAAAAGTCCACCTCTCCTCTGACAGCACCGAGCCCGGCCACCAGCCAGCCGCCGGCGAGCGGCCAGCCCAGCGCAGCCGACATGCAAAAGATGATGGGGCAAATGATGGAGCTGTCCAAGCTGAACGAAAACCACAAGCTGCTCGCGGGCCTGGCCGGCACGTGGTCTTACACCGTAAAAATGTGGATGAGCCCTGATCCCGCGGCCCCGCCAAGCGAATCCAAGGGCACGGCCGTAAGGAAGCCGATCATGAATGGTCGCTACTTCACCATGGACGTCAGCGGCAAGATGCAGATGCCCGGCCCCGATGGGAAAATGAAGGACATGGAGTTCAAAGGCACGTCGATCGAGGCCTACGACAACGTGAAACAGAAATTCGTCTCCACTTGGGCCGACAACATGAGCACTGGCATCATGATGTCGGAAGGAACGTACGATCCGGCCACGAAAACGTTCACCTACACCGGGGAGATGGAGATGATGCCGGGAATGAAATCGAAGGTTCGCGAGGTGGTAAAGATCACCGATTCGAACCATCACGCCTTCGAGTTCTACGAGGATCGTGGCGGCCAGGAGGCGAAGACGATGGAGATCAACTACACGCGCAAGAAGTAGCGCTGCCGCCACACGAATCAGGAACGCAGGAAACGAGGAAGAAAAACCTCCGTACTTTTGCTTCTTCCTCCTGCGTTCCTATTTTCCTGATTCAAGTCATTCGCAAATTTCCCGGCCGCGGTTCCCATCGATTCTTCAGGCGGGAATTAGCGTGATGGGAATCTGCGTACTTGCTCTTCTCGCGCCCGCTCGCATTCCCTGCGGAGAAGTCATCTGCTTTGTAACGACACCAAAGCAATGCTTCCTCTGCATCGTAAGCGTTTACGATGAACCAGAAGAGCGGCGCACGCAGAAATTCGTCCACAGATTCCCTCCCGACCCGATTCCCGCAGATTCTTTCAGAAGGGAATCAGGGTGCAGGAAAATCTGCGTAATCTGTGGACGACTTTTGTCTTCTGCCGCGACCTCAAATCAATTTCTCGTGCACCGTAGGCCGCTTACGACGCATCCAAAAGGCGCGGACGTGATCATTCATCGTCGCCTCGGAGTACCAGCCTCAGTCGCCATTTCCCAAATCGGTGCTATAATGTTCGATGTCCAAACCATCCGGCGCCTCTTTTTCACGTCGTGCGCCCGACAACATCACCGAAGAGTTGGTGGCCGTGCTCTCGTCCAAGGCGTCGTTTGAGTTCAAACCCTTGTTCGAGATTATTCTGCACAATCTCCGGGAGCGAAACGCTGCCAGCGGTGGCGAAGAGATGTTGCGCTTACGCGCCTATGAAAAGCTTCAGAGTCTCGTCAGCCAGGGCGCAGTAGATAGAAAAGTCACGGGGATCGCCAAAAAATATAAGGGCGTCGCCGCGCGACTGCTGGTGCTCAGGGCTGAGATGGAAGTTTTGCGTGCCGAGTGGAATCAGCGCGCTCTGGCCAAGGCTGCCGCGGCAAACTGATCGCTGACCTCCCCCCTCTGCCTGCCACGCTATAGCGA
>JACCXL010000253.1 GCA_013697015.1 Chthoniobacterales bacterium
GGGCAATTCGAGCAAATGGTCCTGCGTGAACACAGCGAGATGACGCGAGACGCACGCGTCGAGTTTGGACTTATCCAGCTCGAAGGCACGGCGGCAACGATGCAGGTTTTTCTCCTCCGACGCGACGGAAGTGCGCACGCCTTCCTCTACAGTTTCGTGGCAGAGGCGGGATCGTGGAAAATCAATGGCGTTCAAGCAACCGATGGCCCGGAACGCCGCGTGCAGCTCGCCGGTTTGCACGTCTAGGCAAACGGTTTCTAAGCCTCGAGGCGAGTAGCCCTCTAGCGAGTGCTCGTAATCCGGAGCAGCCGGGCCGGGCCGCTACATGGCCTGATCTTCAGCTCGTGCAGTGAGGCAGGCAGCAGAAAAAACTCGCCCGGCTGCAGAGCGGCTCCACCGCACTCCACCGTTCCGGAGAGGCAACAGAAAATCGCGAAGCGCGCATCGGAACTCGCCACCCGTTCGCGGCCGAGCTCCCATCTCTCCACGCGGAAGGGTGCCTCGTTCACGAAAATCTCACCGTCCGGTTGTATCAGCGCCGGCTTCGCGTCCTCAAAGTCTATGCAACGAAGAGCGGCGTCGATTTGCAGCTCACGTTTCGTGCGACCACTGCCGCCTCGATTCCAGTCGAAAACACGATAGGTGGTGTCGCTATTCCCTTGCACCTCGACGATCACATTGCCCGCTCCGATGGCGTGGAGGCGGCCGCTCGGTAGGAACATCGCGTCGCCGGCTGTCACTGGAATTCGGTGCAGCACTTCCTCGATCGTGCCGGCAGCGATGCGGGCGGCAAATTTGTCGCGCGAACACGCGCGGGTCAGTCCGACGTAAAGTTCGGACGCTGGTGCGGCGTCCGCCACGTACCAGAATTCCGTTTTGGCTTCGCCGCCGAGCTCTTCCGCTACGCCGGTGGGCGGATGCACCTGGACCGACAACTTCTCCTGCGTATCCAACATTTTGATCAGGAGTGGGAAGCGCTCGCTGGCGGCCATCGCACCGAAAACCTCGCGCCGGTGCCCCGTCCACAATTTGTGCAATGTCTTGCCTTGCGCCGGTCCATCAGCCACCACACTTTGAGCTTTCCGGCGGTCGACGATCTCCCACGATTCTCCGATACGCACGCCGGGAGGCAGGCGCTTTCCGAAGAGTGTCTCGAGCCGGCGGCCGCCCCAGATTCTCTCCATGAAAATCGGCTGAAACTTCAGCGGCTGCGTTAATCCGAGATGGCCCATTGGAAGGCGCCAAGATTAGGGCGCGCGCACCGGTTTGCAATCGCAGCGCTTCGTCGATCCCGTTTGTTTCTGCGAAACGGTCTTCTAGATTGCAATTCCCTTGAACACGAAGCCGCCGCAATTCGTCCCATATTGGATGCCGGTCATTGCCTGGATGTTAGTCATCTTCGTCGCCTCTACCGATCTCGGATCCGCGGAGCATACGTCGCGTTTTTTGCGCTGGATTCACCCGGCGATGTCCAGTCATACGATCGCGATCGTGCAATTACTGGTGCGCAAAGCGGCGCATCTTTCCGAGTATGCAGTGCTCGCGATCCTGCTCTTGCGCGCTCTCCGAGGCCGCACGCGCAATGCGTTTGCTCGGCAGGCGGCGATCGTGCTGCTCGTGGCCGGCCTTTACGCGGCCACGGATGAATATCATCAGGCGTGGACGCCTTCGCGCACCGCCTCGCCGCGCGATGTGTTGATTGATTGCTGTGGCGCCACGCTGGGCCTGGCGATTTATTGGAATTTCCGCCGGTCCGCGCAATCGAAAACCGTCGCCGCGATCTCGTGACGCGATCCGCGGACAAAGAGTGGGCCTGACTGGGCTCGAACCAGTGACCCTGCGCTTATCAAGCGCATGCTCTAACCAACTGAGCTACAGGCCCGCGAATTCCGATCATCGTATCGCCTTGCGCGGAATGCAACCAGCCAGCGCGAACGCTGCGGCGTCTTGGGAGTGGCTTCTGAAGCGAAAGCGCGCGCGACAAGGGATTATCCAAAGCTTGGCTCTGGAGAATGATCCGGCCGGAGCGGGCTTGTGACCCCAGCGCGTAACGTGCCCCACCAGTCGAACTGCGTTCTCATCTCCGCCTCCAAATCAAGATTTGGAGGCAAGGGGATTCGAACCCCTGACATCCAGCTTGCAAAGCTGGCGCTCTACCAACTGAGC
>JACCXL010000270.1 GCA_013697015.1 Chthoniobacterales bacterium
AAGTCTGGCTGCTGCTCTTCTCCATGCTCTTCATCCTCGGACTACTCGGGCTCTGGAAACTTGGAACCTCGCGCTATCTTTGGTGCGCCGGGATGGGTCTCGCTGGGATGATCCTGACCAAGGAAACCTACATTATTCATCTTGCCTGCGCTCTTATCGCGCTGCCTCTCCTGGCGCTCTCAATTGGGCTCATTGACCAAATTGGCGTTTCGATCGACTCGTTTATAAAATTCCTTCCAAGTGACAAGCTGACTTGGCTCAAAAGAATTCTCGCGCGAGTACGCGACACGTTGACGTTTCCTCCAGTGGATGGCAGCCAACCCGCTCAGCAGCAATGGAATTGGCTTGACTTACTTGTCGTCTCTTCCGTTGCCGCTGCCGCGATCGTGTTATTCTACTCGGGCACGTTCTTTCACTGGAGCGGAGTGAAGGGACTCTACAAAACCTTCGACACCTGGTTCAAAACGGGAAGCAACGGCAACGGGCACGAAAAGAAATGGTGGTACTGGCTGATGCTAATCGGCCGCTACGAAGCCGCCGTTGCCATCGGGTTGCTGGCCTGTGCTCTCTGTCAATGGTTCAAGGACATTACGGTGCGTTATCTCGCGATCTATGCCGTAGGCGTTTTGCTCGCCTACAGCATTGTCCACTATAAGACTCCGTGGTGTATCATCAGCGTCGTCTGGCCATTCCTCTTCCTTTTTGCGGCGGTGCTCATCCTGGTTCCGGTGAGATGGCTGCGCCTGGCTCATGGCGCTATCGCCGTCGTGCTCGCTGCTTCTCTCACCCAGACAGTCATTCTTAATTACTTCCGCTGCACGACCGACACGGAGCCCTACGTCTATGTGCAAACCTACAATGATATCTTCAAGCTCACCCGGCCTCTGTTGCAGCTGGCGAAAAAAGATCCCGTTTTTTATCAACTGACTGGTCACCTCATCCGCACCAGCTCCTATCCGCTACCCTGGATTCTGGGCGACTTCACCCGTGTCGGTTATTACGAGCACGACAATCCTCCCGCAAAGATGGACGCCGACTTTCTGCTCGTGCAGGAAGACCGTGTCGCCGAAACAGAACCGAAGCTGCGCAACGCGTATTATGCCGACTCATTGACGATCCGCCCCTACCAGGATACTTCCAAGCTCTACTTGAGCGCCCGCGTATTTAGCCAGTTTTTTCCTGGGCGGACGCCGGAGTTCCCGGCAAAGCAGGTTCCGTAGCTTCAGTTACGTTAAAGATGCGGGCGATTTCAGCAGGGGTTACGCTCGTCAACGTTGCGACGATCTGCGGATTGCTCTTTGGGATGGCGGGGCACGGCCTGAGCAGCAGCTCCGCAGCCGTTAGTCTGATCATCGGAGCACTCGCAGCTATCTGTAGCTTCGTATATACGGTTGAAGCGGCTCGGTCCTTTGCTACTCCGTCTGAAACGAGCGTGTCTCCCGCAGGCTCACGCCAGCGCTACCAATTCTTTTGGCTTTGGGCGGCCGCTGGTTGCTTCGCGCTTTTCGCGTTCCGCTCCTTCTGCTGGCTACTGTATATCGACGGCAACGAGCTCAAGATACAATCACCCAATAATTTGGGCGACCTTTCGCTCCATATTACCTACATCAACAACTTCGCGCACGGAGTATCGCTTTGGCCCGACAATCCGATCTTTGTCTTCAGTAAACTGCGCTACCCAGCAGGGATCGATCTTTTCAATGGTCTGCTGGTCTGTTCCCACTTCGACCTTATCCGCGGTCTCGTCTGCGTGGGTCTGCTAGGTTGCGCGGCGAGCTGTTGGGCGTTGTATCGTTGGGCTGGTGTCTTCGGTATTTCGGCGTTTCTCTTCAATGGGGGTCTGGCCGGATTTCAGTTCTTTTATTCCTTTCACTGGCTGGATTATCAGGGCGATAAGTCGATTGCCTGGAAGAGTATCCCGCTCGCAATGCTCACGACTCAGCGCGGTTTGCTCTACGCTGTTCCGGCAGGACTGCTGTTACTCTATCACTGGCGATCGAAGTATTTCGGCGGTGTAACCGGGATCGGTGACCCCGGCCGCGCCGGATTAGACCAGCAAGCACAGGAAAGCCGGCCTCACCGCGGCCGGCTACAGGTGCTTCCGTTCTGGGTGGAATTGTCGATTTACGCGACCATGCCGCTTTTTCACGTGCACACGTTTCTTGCCCTTTCCATTGTGCTCGCCTTCTTCTTTCTTTTCGGAGATAGCGCGCGCCGAAAGGATCTCGCGCTCTTAGTGGGCTTGGCGTTATTGCCCGCCACGTTTTTGATCTGGCTGATCACGGATCACTTCCAAGCTCGGTCGATTTTGGAATGGCACCCGGGTTTTGCGCAAAATGTGGGAGATTTTGCCGCCCCATTTATTTGGTTCTGGGCACGGAACTTTGGCCTGACGCTACCCTTTATGCTCATGGCGCTCGGGCTCAGTTGCTGGGGCGCCTGGCAAAGGCGCGCAGGGAAGAAGATCATCTGGACACCTGCCGTCACCTTTCTCGTCCCGGCTACGGTTATTTTCCTCCTCGCGTGTCTGGTAAAGACGGCGCCCTGGGAGTGGGATAACACCAAACTCATTCTTTGGGCCTACCTAATATTCGTACCCTTCATCTGGAGCGAACTCTTCGCAGCGTGGCCGGTTGCTGTGCGAACTGCCGCCTGCATTGGTTTGTTCGCCTCCGGATTCATCTCGCTCTTTGGCGGCTTGGCGGCGGGTAACCCAGGTTACACGGTGGCAGATCGTGCGGAGGTGGATGCCGTCGGTAACGCAATCCGAAAGCTCCCAATCGAAGCGCGTTTCGCAGCTTACCCCACCTACAATCACCCCTTGCTTCTGCAAGGTCGCAAGCTCGTGCTCGGTTATGCCGGCCACCTTTGGACGCAAGGGTTCGACTACCAGAGCACATCGGATCGCCTGACGCACCTGATGCTAGGCGCTGATGGCTGGCGCGAGGACGCGCGATTTCTGCGTGTCCGGTATCTCTTCTGGGGAAAGGAAGAGAAGAGCTTCTACCCGGCTAGCCGACGCCCGTGGGAACAAGAAAACCGCCTAGTAAACAACGGGAGCTGGGGCGCGATTTACGACCTGGACCAACCCGCCCCGAAGCTGGGAGATTGAAGCGAGCAGATCCGCGCGGCTGGAGGCTGGTTTCGGTTCCAGCACGACCTGGCGGCGCTTGGTTTTTTGCGCCACAAATTGTGGAACGCCCCGCGTGCTATCGAGATAACGACGATGCACGAAGACCAGCACCTTGCTGCGCGGATGATCGTTGAGGTGCATGACAATACGTTCCGCCGCGAACTGTTCGCTCACGACATACGCACGATATAAGTTGCGCAGTTCGTTCTCCGCCACGCCGTGAGCTCGCGGCAACTGCGCGGCAAACGATTCGTAGTCGCCGTTCGCAATCGTGAAACCCGAGGGCAATTCCACGTCCGCAGTCGCTTCGAGCTCTCCCGCACGGCGCAGCTTCGCGAGAATCCGATCCGGACAACGGAGCGCAAAATGCCGAACCCTTTCCGCGGCAGAGCCGCGCAGAATAGCGCGGCAATTCTCTCGTTCGGTCTCGGTGCCGCCCAAATGTAGCTGCGCGATCAGCTCTTCAGTTGAGAGCTGACGCTGATTCCATCGATCGAGCAACTGCTGCCCATCGCCGTCGATCAAGTCCCACGCGACCGCACACTCGGTGACATTTTGCATCGCGGTCAGCAATTTCACCGAGGAATTGCGTGCGCCATCCGCCAGGTGCTCGACCGGAAAATAGAAAACATCGGCGCGATCGACCAAGGCCGCATAGTTTTCTGCTTCGTCCGCATCCGCCGCCACGTCGATGGCGGCGTGCTTCGGCAGCGCGGGTTTTCGTTCCGAAGCACAAGCCGATAAAACCAGCACCGACAAAGCGCTTGCTAACCAGCGCGCGTTTCGCCACGCCCGCCGCCCGCGGATCACGCGGATCATATTCCGCGCTGCGGTTGTGGCACCAGTTGAGGCGCCAACCCCCTCGCGCCCGCCAGCGCCTGCTGCGGAAAACGAGACCGTGCTCGCCAGCCCGCCGCGACAATCCGGCAGCCGACCGAGAACGTGCGGGTCCAACTTACGCCAGAGACTTTCTGTTCCCCAGCGATCCGCCGGCGTTCGCGCGCCGGGACTTCGCGAATCGTGGCACCCATAATGGCCGCGCCGAGCTGAGCTTCGATGGTCCAGCCGAACGTCATTTCACGGAGGGAAAGCCGCCGGAATAACTCCCGCTCGATCAACCGCAGCGGCGCCAGATCCGTAAAGCGCTGGCCCGTCAGCACGCCGCACCACACTGCCAGCGCGAAGTTCGCGAAGACATGCGAAAGCGTCATCGTCCGCCAGTTCGCCCGATCGGTGGTGCGGGTTCCGAGCACAAAATTTGATCCGCTTTCGAAGGCGGTCACCAGCTTCGCGATGTCAGTCGGATCGCTCGCACCGTCACCGGCGTAGAAAATGAATGCGCGCAGATCGGGCATCGTTTGGAGCGCCGCATCGATCACAGCCTGGCAGCCTTAACCATAGCCGCGCTGCGCGGTCTCGGCCACGAGTACGGGAAAGCGGCGGGCGATCTCGGCCGTCCGATCGCTGGAACCATTCACACCCACCAGCACCACGAAGCGCCCCGGATCAAGCGAGCGGAGCAGTTCTTCCAGGACCGTGCCGAGGCATGCCTCCTCATTGCAAGCAGGGATGACGATGCCGATTTTCGAGATCGCAGTGGCGGGAAGCGTGTTCACGGCGTTCTGATTCTTTCGTATGGCGGGCGACATTAGATGCAGTTCACCGTTGGCGCGATGCTCAGCACTAAATGACCTTGCGCGGCCGGTTTATCATCCACCTTCGCTTCCACGGCAAATTGGATCAACCCATCCACTTCCGCTAACTTTTCGGCGCGCAGATAAATCTGTTCGCCCGGGCGGACCGGGCGCAGAAACTTCATGGAGCGAATTCCACTCAAAAGGAACATTGGTTTCTCGCCCGCTGGATAGCCCGATGCCGCGGCAATGCCAGCGGTCTGCGCCAGAGCTTCCGTCAGGATAACGCCGGGGACGAGCGCATTGCCCGGAAAGTGTCCCTCGAACATCGCGTCTGCGGGGTCGAACGACGTCTCGCAATCTGCGGAGCGCCCGGCTTCGATCGCCCGGATTTCGCGCACGAACACAAACGGCGGTCGATGCGGCAACCCATGGAAAGGATCAGCGATGAGTGACAAGTGAGAAGATTGTGGTGCGCTAATCTCTCGGAAATTTGCTCATCACTCGCAACTGGTCACTCGTCACTTCCGCTCAGCCATTCACGAAATAAACAAACTTCCAGCTGCCATTCACACGGTGAATGCCCACGCGAAAGCCGTCGTAGTTAAGCGATTCATCTGCAAACTGCGGCGGCGCGACCCAGAACTCGCCTTTTTTCGCGAATTTCTCCGAGAGAATTCCCTCCAGCTCGGGCCATAACCCATTCTCATCCCAATACTGGAAGACTCCGTCACCTGTCTTTTCCGGATTCAAGCTGTAGCCGAAGTCCGTCGTCATCATCGTGGCGATCGTATTCACATCGTGTGCCCCGACGGCTTTACGGAGCCGGCCGACGAAAGCCTGAAAGTCGACCTCGCCATTCTCCTCGCGCGGCGGCGCTTTGGGCTTCTTGTCGACCGCAGCGTGCTTTTCTTTTTTCGAGCGAGAAAGCGCACAGCCGGGGAGTGAAAGCAAAAGGCATAACGCCAGACTTAGGGGCCAGCAGAGGCGCAACGTCGCGCGCGAGTTCGGACGAAGTTTCACGCACTCGTTCTCTCAGAACCGGGCGTTCGGTTCAAGAGCGAGTTATTCGCAGCGCGCGGGCGACAGGCCGGCTGGGTGGCCAAACGCGATGATGCTGGCACGATGGACCGCTGCGTTTACGCAGAGGATGTGCCACGAAGATGAAGTAAAAGGTGCTGAAAAGATCCCGCAGCGAGCAGGGAGGGCTCGTGAGCCGCAACCGCTCGCTCCGCAAACTCGCAAAAACGTTCTCAGTCGTGAGCGCAGCAGGCCGGCGGATGCTGGTGTAGTGAGCGCCAAACGCCTGCAGTTGATGCGCGTCCGAAGTGGCGATCAGGGGTTTGCGGAACTGCCGCGCGACGCGCGCGGCGCGCCAATTTGGATTGAACATCCCCTTGTGGAAATGACAAAGCTCGATTGCATCGAAGCAGTCGATTTCTCGGAGCAGACGACGACCGATCGAACCACCAAGCACATAGAATGGGTGCGCTGCAATCGTGAAAAGAGAGCTTCCGCGACGGGCGCGGAGACGGCGCAGGTCCTCAAAATCCCGCAGCAACGCGACCTCCTCTGCGGTCACGTTCAAACAAATAACGTCCGCGCCTTGAAGGCGCATCTCCGCTGCTGGAATCAGCAGGATGCCCATCGCCGCCGCGTCCGCGAAGACTTCCGGACGATCGAAAAGCGTGTCGTGCAAGGTGATTGCGAGCACGCGGAATCCGAGAGCGGCAGCCCGCTCGAGGAGCTGATGTGCGGTGTAATCGAGCGAATCCTTGGGATCATCGAGGGTGTGGATGTGGAGATCGACCTTGATCCAATCCTCGCCTCCCGTCTCCTGTTGCGGTTTCGCCATGAATGGATTGTCAGCTTCGTTTATGCCACCCGTGGCGGCAAACGGCGCAGGCAGAAAGAGCGCTTGCAGCAAGCGACCAGCTGCGGGACATTTTCCGCCGCGAACCGCACCTGCTCGGGTGGTGAAATGGCAGACACGTACGTTTGAGGGGCGTATGCCGAAAGGCATGGGGGTTCAAGTCCCCCCCCGAGCACTCCGTTTTTCATAGGTTTCAGGAACGATCCGGCGGATCGCAGCGCGTCCAATTTTGGGAGATTGCGCGAGGTTGCCGGATCCCGATATGATGAAGCGCTTGAGGCATAGCGAACTGCGGATGAAAGTCACGGGAGGCCTATGGTAAAGATCGCAGCGTCTATTCTTTCGGCAGATTTTTCCCGGCTCGGAGTGCACATAACCGAGGCCGTGGAAGGGGGAGCGGACTACATTCACGTCGATGTGATGGACGGCCACTTTGTGCCGAACATCACGATCGGACCGCTCATCGTCGAAGCCATCCGCCCGATCACATCGCTCCCGCTGGATGTGCATTTGATGATCGAAAACCCGGACCGCTACATCGCCGATTTCGCCCGGGCCGGTTCCAACATTATTACGGTCCAATGGGAAGCCTGCCCCCATTTGCACCGGGTGGTGCAGGCGATCAAAGAACTCGGGGTGAAGGCCGGGGTAGCGATTAATCCGGCCACGCCCGTCTCGAGTCTCACGGACATTTTGCCCGACCTGGACCTGGTGTTGATCATGACCGTGAACCCGGGCTTTGGCGGGCAGACTTTTATCCCCAATTCGATTCGAAAGTTGCGCGCTCTGAAACAGATGATGGCGGAACAAGGAGCTACCTGCGAAGTGGAGGTCGACGGTGGAATCAATGCTACGACCGCGGCGGCCGCGGTCAGCGCGGGGGCCGAAGTCCTCGTAGCCGGTTCTGCCATTTTCAACAAAAAGGCCTCGGTGGCCGACAACATCGCGGGGCTGCGCAAAAGCTGCGCGGTCGTTGCTTAAAGGGGCGGAGTCGCCCAACCCGCTTGCCGAAAGCCTCTTTTTAGTGGGTTGTAAACCCTTCGC
>JACCXL010000282.1 GCA_013697015.1 Chthoniobacterales bacterium
CTGGCTCCGGTCATAACGGCCTCGGTTTTCTTTCGTCCACATCGGCGGCCCCTCCTCGAATCAGGCCGCCTCTCTTGAATCACAAATGATTCTTTTGATTCAAGAAGTTTCAGAACAGACACTAAGGCAAACCGACCTTTTACCAATGAGGAAAGCCGACAACCGGGACGAGGATTGGTGGCGGCAAAGGCATCATCACCACGGGTATTACTTCGCGAATCGGCATAATGCCGTTGACGTAGCAGATGTTGCCGGCCGGAAGCCAAACGGCCACCGGGAAGGTGGTTGGCGCGTCAATTGTGCAGATCATCTGAACGGGCGTTGCGTACGCCGGGGCGCCTAAAATGGCGGCGTAGACCAGAATGGAGGCGGCTAAAAGGATTCTCATTTCAAATGTCCTTTCCTTGTCAGCGAGTACCTTAGCGCGAAATGATTGCCGAGGCGTGCGTAACTCAAAACAAACTTAATCGATCGCCGTCAGGCTCGCCAAGCACGCGCGGGCCAGAGAGCCAGATTCTCATCTCGATTTCCGCTTCGCTTTCGGCTTCGCAAGCCGGATGTCGGGCACGCGGCTCATTTCAAGAATCCCTGCCCCGCCCACCATCTTTTGACGAGCACGAGCCAATATCTCCACGGGTGTGCGAGCACATAGGCATCGCACTCGTCCCGCAGCTCGGCTTCAAGCTCATTCTCAAACAGCACCAATTCTGCTTCTTGACGACGGGTTTCGTCTTTACTTGCCTTCGCGGGATCGCTCATTTCAGCACCTTCGCGTCGAGCGCCGCGACGACCAATTTTTGAATCGTTTTAGCCAACGGCCAATCGTGCGCAATTGCGATCGCCCTCACCCGCTTTGCATCCTCGTCTGATAGGCGGCACGAGAAATTGTTCAACCTTGACGGCGCGTCTCCCGGTTTCTTGATAGCCATTGCAATTAATCCTATTGACACGCGACGTTACAGATGCTATATAAGGCATGCAATTCACTATGTCAAGGAAAACAAAGGAGAAATCCACATGAGCAAGCAAATGACCAAGGCTCAAATTTTCTGGGCGCCAACATTGGAGACGGCCAGGAACATCGACGACAGCGACACCGTGCTGGCGATCGAAGCGGCAAGGCACCGGTTCAGCGCAAGCATGCGGGATCTCGAAAACGCGTTTGACGCGAAGGCGTCCGAATTACGGGCGGCTTTCGTTGCCGAAGTTACCGAGCACGTAGGGAGCGACACATGACGACGAAACCGAAGACACGCAAAGCACCTGCGGCGAGTGCGCCGAAAGATGTTAAACTCACCGCCTATATGGCGAACTACCTGCATTGTCCGGCGCGGGAGTCTCAGCTCGAGAGTTTGGAGGAGCATCTTACGAAAGCCGCGCGTCTGTCTCGCGCGCTTTGGGAACTCGTCGGCTCTGATGGTTTCCCGACGGAAGATAAGCGTTCGGCCTACGCCGTGATTGAGCTTGCAAGCGCAGTGGCCGACCATGCGAGCGCCGCCGAGTTCATATTCAACACAAGCGAGTAAATGATGCCCCGTTTTTGGGTTTCCGGGCCGCGCCTATTCGGCGGCCTTGTCCGCCCCGGCATTAGCTTTGCGCTGAGCGAGCTTCGCAAGAAACCCTCGCGGGCCACGCGCGGGGGTGAGCCAGCGATGGAGCCCGTCCCCGGGATTGAGCCGGTGCACGAAATAAAGATTAAGGTTCCCGGCGCTTATCAGTCCCTCGGGCCGGGCCATTCGCCTGCCCATTTTGCGGCCTTTTTTCGCGCGTTGTTTTGGTTCCTTTTGAGCCTGACGGGCGTGGCGCCATATAGCGCTGAAAAAACCACGCCACTTATCGATAAAGGTCACAGATCAGCCGGTTAGTTTTGGTCCAAAAATCTTGATTTATGCACAAGCGCAAGGCGCGGCGCAGCCCGCCCTCACGGCAAGGACTTCTCGATCACGGCAAACCCCGCCGCGAGGGCGGGGCTGCGAAACGGTCCCATGCTATTTTGTATCTGGGGGAAGCGTGGACTCGCCTCCCCCAGCTTACATTTTTATTAGTCGCCGAGGTGGGACAAAGGACCCGCGTTATCGGGGAATGCTGCCGAGTTCAGGACCTGGATGCCGGCCTGATGGTTGCTCGTAAACGGCGTTATGGTACCAGGACAGCCTGCCTTCACCGCATCGTCTGGCGAATTGAACCAAATCCCAAGGTGATAAATCTGCACGGGCGCGGTCGCCACGCCTGTTTTTGAATTATCCGGGAAGACCTGGGGCGACGGCACGGCGCCCGGGGAAACGATGAATGTCCCGCTATTGAACCGCCCGACAATATTAGTGACGCCGACGCCTTTGTCATCGGTGAGGATGTCGCCGTTATACCAGGCGAGTCCGAACGGCTTGTTCGGAACCTGAATATTGAACAGGACGAAGTCGGTGTTCGGCGGCAGGCCGGTGACGATGACTTCGAGATTTTCGACGTTCCCGAAGGAATGATCGATGACACTTCCGATTGCCTTGGGCAGGCAGGTGCTCGCCCCTGGCGATACTTTCAGTGGGAACACGAAAGTCGTCGATGCCGCATGCGCTGGCATGGGGGCGAGCGCGGCAAGTGACGCCGCGATAAGAACATATGGTTTCATTTTGCTTCCTCCCTACTAGCAGCTGAAACCGCACATCGATTTCTAGCTGAACGTGTAGTGACACAAATCGATATACGATTTCTAAGCACGCTAACGCCAGCATCACTAACTTATTTTCGATCGTAAATAGAGTCTGAAAGCACGCTGCCGCGAAGCTGGCGCATCCAGCGCGCCCTGCGCCAACGCTCCGAGCGTACCCCCGCCGCTCCTTGACGTGCTGCTGCATGGCACAAGGGCCTCGTGCGCGTCGGCGGCGGTGGGATGGGGAACCGTCACCATCAGCACGTCGCCCTTGCCGAGGCGGTCAAGGGCGCGCTGCAATTGCGCCCTGTCGGACCGGCAACAAGGATGCGAAATACTTCCTTCGTGGGCTCAGGCTGGCGAAAAGGAACGTGGTCGATGATCCACTCCCGCCCTTCACATGAGATTTCGGCCCCCGAAGGTAGCAACTCACGCAGAATTTCGTCGAACGTGCCCCTGAGCCAACCAGTGACACTTGCTGCGAGCGCA
>JACCXL010000298.1 GCA_013697015.1 Chthoniobacterales bacterium
CTCATTACTTATAGGAATAAACAAGACAGCACGTCGACTCTTCGCCTTCGCGTAAATCCACCGCCACGAAATATTGCCCGCTCATCGCCGGCGAAAATCCAGCCGCCACCTTCTCGCCATCGTCATAGTCTTCGGTCGCAACTTTGTGTCCGCTCTCATCAAAAACCCCGACGCCGATTTTTTTGGCCTTCTCCGTCGCACCGATCGAGAACCAATACTGATTGCCGGCGTATAAGTTGACCGCGATCAAGGCGCGGTCCTGGGGTTTCAACGAGCCGGCCCAGTGTCCGTCCCGAATCTTAAAGCCTTCGTTCGAAAACGCGGCCGCCAGATCAAGCGCCACTTTATGCGCCTCGACCTCCTGATCGTTCTCCTCGGCCATGCCGCGGATGGGTGCCGAGGCCAGCGCCAGGGCCACAGCGAAAACGGCGGAAAGTCTCATTTCGTCTCCCCCTTGCTCTGGATTTCTTCCATCACTTTGCCCACCGCCTCGTTGACCTTCCGCACCTCCTCCGTCGTGGGCAGCTTGCCCGGGGTAAATGCGACTAGTTTCTCGATGTTGCCCAGCTGATCGCCCACCTCTTTTACGAGCGGATCCTTTTGCAGTTCCGGCGAAATGTCGTTGATCTTGGTCCGGATGAAGTTAACCAGCGCCGGCTGGCGCAACACCGCCGCCGTGTGCTCGTCGAAATTCTGCGCAATCGCGCCGCTCACTACTTGCGTGCCGCGAATCCAGCCGCCCAGACTCACGAGAATGACGAGGTCCTGATCACGATGCGATTGCATCGAAGTTTTTACTTCGTTCTGCGTCGCTTCCAACTCCTCCTGCAGCGAACTCCATTCGCTGTGCTCGGCGAACTCATTGATGCTGTTGCCGCGACCCAACACATGTTCGCTCACGCCCAGCGCCTTCGCCAGCTTCACGATATCAGCACCGATATTCTTCACCTGTTGACTGTCCTGCGCTTGCACCGCGATAAAACCATCAGCGATCAGTCCACCCAGATTTAACGCGATCTGCGCGCGATTCCGGTAGGTCATCGGCATCGGAGCGCGATATTGTCCGGCCCAGTTCGGCTTGCCCGGTTTTTCGAGCGCCGCAAAAAGTTCGCCGGGCGATGGAATCGTCACCCCGTCAGTCCTGATCGCTTTGGCCAGTTGCTCAGCCGGGATGGTGCTGGGCTCGGCTGCGCCTGCCATGAACGTGAGAGTGATGTATGCGAGCGAAGTGATCCCGCATCGGAAAAACATCCGTCAGATTATCGCTCCGCACTAAGATTGCCAGCGGGAATGTCATTCCGGCATCGTGTGTGATAGCGGCGCTCCGCCTCCCATTGCCGGACTGAAAACTTCGTTGCTTGCCGGTTGAAAGCTGTTCTAATGCGACGCGAAATTTATGTCGCAAACAACTATCGCGAAGATCAGCGCACGGGAGATTCTGGATTCGCGCGGGAACCCGACCGTTGAAGTCGATGTTCGGCTGGAAGGCGGGGCCTTGGGGCGGGCCGCGGTGCCTAGCGGCGCCAGCACCGGCGAGCACGAAGCATGGGAGCTGCGCGACGGGGACAAGTCGCGTTACGGCGGCAAGGGAGTGGCAAACGCGGTCCGAAATGTGAACGAGAAAATCGCGCCGACCCTCAACGGGTCCGATGCGCTCGACCAGCCGGCTGTGGATCGCGCGCTGAACGAGCTCGACGGTTCGCCGAACAAAAAGAATCTCGGGGCCAACGCTCTCCTCGGTGTTTCCCTGGCGAACGCGCATGCGGCGGCCGCTTCCCAGAATTTGCCCCTTTTCCGCTATCTCGGCGGCGCTGAGGCCCGGGTTCTCCCGGTGCCGATGATGAATATCCTGAACGGCGGCGCGCATTCCGACGCGCCCATCGATTTTCAGGAATTCATGATCATGCCGAAAGGTGCGCCCACGTTTGCGGAAGCGCTTCGTTACGGCACGGAGGTCTTTCACGCGCTCAAGAGTGTGCTGAAGGATCGTGGGCTCTCCACCGCCATCGGGGACGAAGGCGGTTTTGCACCAAAGCTCAGCTCCGCGGAAGACGCTTTGGAATCGATCGCGGCCGCGGTCAGGAAAGCTGGATACAAACTAGGCGAGCAGATTTTTATCGCGCTCGATGCCGCTTCCTCCGAGTTCTACGACAAGGAGCAAAGTGCGTATGTCTTCAAAAAGTCCGACGGTTCGAAACGCTCGGCGGCGGAGTTGATCGACCTCTACGCGGAGCTCGCACGTCGTTTTCCGATCATCTCCATCGAAGACGGTTGCGCCGAGAACGATTGGGACGGCTGGAAAAAACTGACTGAGAAGCTGGGGGAGAAGATGCAGCTCGTGGGCGATGATCTTTTCGTCACAAACGTCGAGTTCCTGCGCAAGGGGATCGAGCAAGGGGTCGCGAATTCGATCCTCGTGAAGGTCAATCAGATCGGCACGCTCACGGAAACTTTCGACACGATCAAACTCGCCACCAAAAATAACTACACCGCTGTCATCAGCCATCGCTCCGGCGAAACGGAAGACACCACGATTGCTGACATCGCGGTGGCCACCAACGCCGGCCAGATCAAAACCGGTTCGCTCTGCCGCACCGATCGGGTCGCGAAGTACAACCAGCTTCTGCGGATTGCGGAGGAACTTGGTGACAACGCCGTCTACGGCGGTAAAATGCGGTAGTGGATCAGCCTGGCTACGGCGATTTTCGCGCGCGCCGCGACGCCACCGTGTGGCAGCGGTTGAACAGCGTTCTCCGCCTCCTGCTCGGCCTCGCTTTTTGCCTCGTTGTCGTAAGCTTGTTTCTGCCGCGCTCAAAACAGCTCGCGCAGAGTCGCAGCGAAATCGAGGTCCTGCAGGCGCAGGCGAACGACCAAAAACTGTTGCTGGCCCGCCAGACACGCGAAGTCACCCTGCTGAAAACCGACGCCACCTATCTGGAAACGATCGCGCGCGATCGCCTCGATCTAATGAAGGAAGGCGAAACGATCTTTCGGCTCGAGCCCGCGCAGCCCGGCCGGCGCAAAGATCCCGGCAACACGCCGCGCTGAACGAGTGGAGAGGCGACCGCTTCGCAAAAACCTTCGTCGCGCATCGATACCCGTGTCATCTGCTGCGGAGATAACCCTCGACCAGCTGCGCAAGCTCCCGGAAGGCTGCGTCGAGATACACCGCGTGCTTAAGAAACCGGCAGTCGGGAACGCCTGTGACTCGCCAGTGGATTGCCG
>JACCXL010000321.1 GCA_013697015.1 Chthoniobacterales bacterium
CTCAATTTTTCCCGCGTGGACCTGAGCGATGATAAATCACTGCCGGTCCCGCTGCCGTATTTGAAGAGCATCGCTTCCGACATCGCCAGGCGCATGATGTCCTCCATCGTGTCGTCCACGCTCTGGATGAAGCAGGCGCTCCCCTGCGGATACTCGTACTGCGACGTGGCGCGTTCCGCCTGACCAGTCTCGCGGTTATAGAAGTAATTCCCGAGGCCCGCGTCTTTGCCGATCCCATACTGGTGATACAAACCGACGTTGAACCAGACAGGCGAATTAAACGCGCCGTGCTGATTTACGCAGAGCCATGTCAGCTCGTCGTAGAATGTGTCGGCGGCTTCTGCCGTGGCAAAATAGCCATCGGCCATTCCCCAATCAGTGATCGTGCGCGTGACGCGGTGCACGAGTTGGCGGATCGACGTTTCCCGACCACCGCGGTGCGGATCGGTGCCGTTCGCGATGTCACCATAAAAATATTTTGAGACCGCGATTTTGGTCGCCAGGGCGCTCCACGTTTTGGGGACCTCGATGTTCTCCTGTTTGAAAATGACCCGGCCGCCGTCGTCGGTTATTTCCGCCGTCCGGCGTTCCCACTCGACCTGGTCAAATGGTGAGACTTCGGCGTTGCTGAAAAGGCGTTCGAAGCGGAGGCCGCTGTTCTTCTTCGTTCCTCGGCTGCGCCCGCTGCGGATGGCATTTTTGCGTGGTTTACGATAGGCGGGTGGCCGAACACCGGGTTTCAGTTGAATCATGACAGGTCAACGGGGGTTAAGGTTGGGTAGAGCGTGTGAACAAAAGCGAACAGCGCAGGGAACAACCTGTGAATAGGAGCCAACCGCTTCGAACAACTAGATGCGGTGGAACTGCTCACTGGGGTCTACAACATGCGGTGTGATCTCACCCCTGATCAAGCGGAAAACTCAAAAAAATTAACGCCTCATTCTGTGACATTTAGGCCGATTTAACTGCAAATCGCCATCTTCCGAGAAACACATCGGAGCGGTTTTCGCGCCATAAAAACGCGCGTCTCCGCAGGGAAGCTTCCTCCTACAGGCATTTCACCGATGCCGCCTCCAAGGAGAGCGACTTGCACATTGCAAAACCGCTCCGCGCTCCCATAATTATACCTCGATCCGGAAGCTGCGGACCGAGAGGAAGGGTGGCTGAGTCCGGTTTAAGGCACTCGACTCGAAATCGAGCGTGGGGTTAAACTCACCGTGGGTTCGAATCCCACCCCTTCCGCCATCGCTGCCCAAGGTCGCGGCAGCCACGAAATCCCTTTCGCGTTGGTAGCTGGTCTGCGGCTGGACACGACTGCCTGGCACAGCTTGCGGCTTGATCGGCATTGCCACGCTGGCAAAAGACGGAGCGAGAACCGCATGGATTCGAAGCGCGACATCCGCCCGGCTTGTTGAAAAGACGCTTCCGTCGCGCCCGCGGCTTGCAGTGGCACATCTAGTGCTCATACTTAGCGCTCGATGATTCGTGCGAATTGTCGGGAGCGATTTATCGCCGCGGATTTCGACTTCGTGGTGCGGACGCTGGCGCGTTCCCAAACCGATCACGTTTCCTTGATCGACTTGCTGCGCGACTCCACGACGCGCGATTCGGTGCTCGATCATCCTCAATTGGTCGACGCGATCCTTTCGAATGCCGGCCACCTCGCGATCTCGTCACACTTTTATTTTTATGTGCTCGCCCGGCACGTCTTACGGCAGGCAGGCATCAAGGACCGGAAGTTGTGCGATTACGTCGCTTCCTTGCTGGAAACTTTTTCGCGCATCAACCGCCTGCAATCGCCGCATCTGAACGCCGAAAACGGCCACCAATACATCAGCGACACGTTGGTCGCGCTGACTCGCGCGACGCCTGAGCAAGCTTTCCTGCTCCGCGCTCATGTCGGTAACTACGCCCTCTTCATCACCGGCATCTTTCATGAGAATACCGAACGGCGCAGCCGCCGCGGCGCGCCCGACTTGAATTTTTACGAGCAGGTCGGACGCGCGAATTATCAGCTCGTCTCGTCGCATGCGACCGCCCGCCGCTGCGAATTAAACGACGTGTATGAAAATCTCGCGCAACAGTTCCGCGCTATCCGCCTCGCCCTCAATCAGCTTTCCGAACGACTCCTCAATCTCGACGACAACGTCAGCTCCTCCCTCCTCCGGTGAGCGAGACGCTCTTCAGCCAGATTCAGAAGCTGTTTGAGCGCACTTACACTCACGTCGGCATCAATCTGGAAGAGTGCATCATCGATCGTGCTCGCTGCGCCCAGCTCAGCAAACTCGCCGGTGCATCCGCCCGCGAGCTAAGCGAACTCGCACGCACATTTCTCCGGCACGCCGGCGATCAGCTTTACGTCGGCATCTATTATTCGCGCTGGCTCATCGACCAGCTCGAGCAGCACGATCCACGGGCCGGACTGAGCGATGGCAACATCCGCTCGCTCATCGTGTTCGTGGAGGAGCTCAATCATGCCCTGCACGCCGCCCTCCAATTCAAAAACGGAGAGCGCGAGATCGGGTCGGAAGAATTCGCGCGCAACCTGGAGCTACAGGCGCAGGTCGATACTTATCTTGTCCTGCTTCTTTTCGTCGCGTTCTTTCGCAAAACACAAAAGGTTTCCCGCACCGATCGCCGCTGGTTGCGCTTTCACCTTTTTGCTCGCCAGTGTCCCGACGCCTTCCGCGACGAAACCTTGCGCGGACGTTATCTCGAAACCTGTGAACTGGCCGCCAGCTACACACAATATCTCGATAACCTCAACGGACTGCGCCGCCTCGAAGAAATACGCCGATTCCGTTCTCTCGATTATCCGGGGAAAAAAACGCGCGTTTTCGCGCTCATGGAGCGCACGACGCCAGATGGCGTCGGCTGATTCTTCCGCACGCGTCGTCTTCTCGGCTCACTTCGCAACGCGAAATTGCGATTCGTGATCGTGACCGCATTTCGCTACTCGATTGAGGATGGCGACTTCCGAGGCTGGCAGCGACACTTGGCGCCGCGCTACCAGTCTGCAGCGCGCGATGATTCTGAGTTCGCTGAAAGCGGCCGCGCCCGGAGTCCTATCATCAGCAAGGGGTGGCGCGACTGCGTGAGAACATTGATCCGGCTCTGTTCCCCTTCGCGCCGCGCATTCATCTTCGAAACTCGGCATAAAAATCTCAAGCAGCGTGCCTCGGGCGCGCGTCTTTCCGTTTGTGAACACGATTGCGCTCAGCTAAACATCCAGCGTGTTCAGTTTGACCATGCTCGGCAGCGGCAGCGCCGGGAACAGTGCGCTCGTTTCGACTGATCATTGCCGCATTCTGGTGGACGGCGGACTGAGCGCGCGCCAGCTCGTGCTGCGTCTTGCCCAGTGCGGCGTCACTCCCGACCGGCTCGATGGTGTGCTGCTAACGCACGAACATGGCGATCATGTCTGCGGGCTCGAAGTCCTGTGCCGGAAATTTCAGGTGCCGATCTATTGCAATTCGCTCACCGCGGAAGCGACCCGCTGCGGATCGTTAGGGTCGCACCACAACTGGCGGCTCTTCCGAACCGGCGCGGAGTTTTCGATCTGCGATATCACGGTCAGCAGCTTCCCGGTGCCGCATGATGCGGTCGATCCGGTCGGCTACGCCTTCCATGCCGGTGGCAGCGGCCTTGGATTTATCACCGATCTCGGATACGCGACGAAAATGTGCATCGAACGATTACGCAAAGTGCATACGCTCGTGATCGAAACGAATCACGACGAGAAACTGTTACAGAACGATCCGCATCGGCCGTGGCCGGTGAAGCAACGGATTCAATCACGGCATGGTCATCTCTCGAATGCCGCCGCCGCCGCCGTGATCGAGCAACTGCTGCCTGGCGCGCTCGATCGCATCGTACTCGGACATCTGAGTCGCGACTGCAATACGCCGGTGTTAGCGGCCGGCGCCATCCATGCGCTCCTCGCGCAACGCGGTCGCTCGGACGTGGAAGTTTATTGCGCCGGACAAAGCGAGATCAGCCCGGCATTTCGCGTCGGCGAAACAATTGCCGCCTCCTTTCAGCCCACGCTCGACGGCCTCTTTTTCCAGGCGGAAACGGCGCCCGGTCGCGCAGCCTCCGCTGCATGATTATCCGCGACGCGCGTGCCGCTTATCTCCCCGCCATTGTCGAAATCTACAACGCCGCGATTCCAACGCGCCTTTCCACTGCGCAACTTGAACCTGTCACGATCGAGGAACGTCAGCGCTGGTTCGACGATCATTCACCTACGCACCATCCGATCTGGGTGGCCGAAGCCGGTCGGACGATCGCGGGCTGGTTAAGCTTTCAATCGTTCATCAAACGGTCCGCCTATGCTAGGACAGCCGAGATTAGCATCTATGTAAACGAGCCGACGCGACGCCGCGGCGTTGGACATCGGCTCCTCGCGGAAGCGATCCGTCGCAGCCCGTCGCTCACGCTCACTGCCCTGATCGGCTGCATTTTCGCCCACAACACTCCCAGCCTCGAGTTGTTCGCGCGCGCCGCGTTCGAACGCTGGGGTTATTGCCGCGCGTCGCGCGTCTCGACGGAGTGGAACGCGATCTTGTGATCGTGGGGCGACACGTCTAGCACGAGATAACAGGGCTATTCCTCGTCACCGACCACCAGATGGATCGTTCCGCAGGGAGCAGAGACGAAGAAGCCGTCAAAATCCTCGCGTAACTGTTCGACTTCGTCGCGACGGGGAACACCGTTGATTTTCAAATAGGAAGCAGCCGCTTCTGTGTCCGTCGTTTCCAGCTCGAGCCAGATGTCGGGTTGACTCAGGTTGGGCACCCGATCGATCCAAAGCCGGTTCGGACCAAACTGGAAAATGCAGCCGTCTTCTTCCTCTTCGATCAGCGGCAACCCGAGCGTATCGCGATAAAAGACCAGCGTCTGTTCGTAGGTATGGAGCGGACACTTGATCGCAATGTTAGCACCGCCGGAGAATTGCGGTCCGTGAAAATTGGCAACCATGATCGCAGAAGGTAATTGAACCTGTGAATGCCAGCTCGCGGCAACCGCGGTCAGCTGCCCGCCGCGTCCTCGCCACCCGGTTCCGTCATCGCTACTGGGTCGAGCGCGCGCTCGAGCTCATGCGGCGGCAGAACTTTTTCTTCCTGACAAATTTCGCGCACAGTCCGACCGGTGCTTCCGCTGCGTTTCGCGATCTCCGCCGCGCGATCGTAACCAATCCGAGGCGCCAGGCTCGTTACCATCGCCATGGACAATTCTACCAGCTCGCGGCAACGTGCTTCGTTTGCGCTGATGCCGCGCACGCATTTTTCGCTGAAGGCCGCGGCGGCATTGGCAAGGAGGCGCACGCTCTCCAGAATATTGTGCGCCATCACCGGCATCATCACATTCAGTTCAAAATTTCCGTTCGCCCCCGACCAGGTAACGCAGCTGTCATTCCCGATGACCTGCGCGCAAACCATCATGAGCGCTTCGCAGAGCACTGGATTCACCTTCCCCGGCATAATCGAGCTGCCCGGCTGCGTGGCGGGCAACTG
>JACCXL010000339.1 GCA_013697015.1 Chthoniobacterales bacterium
GGCCAGCGGTTTGGTCGTCAGATGAAGGGAACCGAGGCCTCGCCAGCCGCATCGCTGAACACCAAGCCGCGCGCTTCAACGGTGGATCCGCTTGTTCGTTGGGTGGCGTGGGGCGCGATCCTGATCAGCAGTGAAGTGCCGGAGATTATCTTAGGTCACTCACGGTTGGAAGGCCCGTCCTGGCTTCCACTGACGCAATGCTTCATTTTGATGGTGATCGCGCTCTGCGCCGCCAGGTCGCCACGTCTCAAAGGCCTGGTCCGTTTTCTCGTTGCCATCGCCGCTCTCTTGCTCGGCTGGTATGTGATTTCGCCGGCTCTCTCCCATCTCGCAAGCCTACGGACCTTTTCGGCGGACCCGAGCTGGGGACGCCGGCTCCTTTTCGCGCGAACGCTTCCGGTGGTGGGCGCGCTGCTTATGAGCCTGACGCTCATCGGGAGCCGGTTACGTCCGCGTGATCTCTACCTAAAATTCGGGAATGTTTCCGCGCTCGCGATCCCGGAGCCCTTTCTCTTTTTACGCAAGCCGGTGCGTTGGACGACTTTCGGGCCCCTCTGGCTCCTCGTTTTCGGCTTCGCGCTCCCCTTCTTCCTCTACATCAGCCTGCGTCCGAACTTCTCGAACTCAGCTCGGATCTTGGAATTTCTACCTTGGATCCTGGGGGTCGCGGTTCTCAACGCCGCCAACGAAGAGTTCCAATTTCGGTGTGTTCCCCTCGCGCATTTGCGGAATATGCTGCCCGCTGGTGAAGCCGTCCTTCTCACGGCAGTCTACTTCGGCCTCGGCCACTATTTTGGTCAGCCTTCGGGCCCGGTCGGGGTTTTGATGGCGACCTTTGCGGGCTGGATTTGGGGCAAGAGCATGATTGAGACGCGCGGTTTTGCCTGGGCCTTTGCCATTCACCTGGTGCAGGACATTGTGATCTTCTGTTTTTTGCTCATGGGCGATCAACCGAGGTTGTGATCGTCCCCGGCCTGCAGCCTGATCTTTACGTTTATGAGCGAACGAACGGGTTCGTCTGGCGCTCCGATCCAATCGTCGTGACGGGGCCGTGACCGGGTAGAACCGTAATGTCATCGCCTAGAGTGTAGAGCTTGTTTTTGATTCCCTGGCACAGCAGTTCGCCGTCGCCTCCGGGCAAATCCCAGCGGCCCACGCCGCCGGCGAAAAGCACGTCGCCTCCGACGAGGATTTTCTCCGACCGGCAAAGGAAGCAAAGACTCCCGACGCAGTGCCCCGGGACTTCCAGCACTTCAAAATCGAGGCCGCCAAAGGCGCGGGCTGGCGTTGCTTCAATCAGGAAATCCGGCTCTGCAGGTTCGACTTCCAGGTCGAATCCGTAACGACGAAAGAAATCGCGATCCGAGATCATAGGCACGGTCGCAGGATGACAGCCGACTTCGCAACCGAAGCGGCGTTTGATTTTGGCGACATCGGGAATGTGATCGAAGTGGCCGTGCGTCAGCAACAGGAGCTTCGGTGCGAGGTGGCGTAATTCGAGCCATGCACAGGCGCCATCTGGAGCGTCGAAAAGAATGGGACCGTCGGAGCCGTGCACCAGGTAACAGTTCGTCTCGAAAATTCCGCCGCAAAAAGTTTCGTAGACCATTGGCGGCAGCCTTAAACCAGCGGGACCGCCGTGACAAATCGCGTCGTCACGAACCCGCGTCGACTGACTGAGTTAAAGTGCCGGCGGGAACGGAAGCTGCATCACCGATCTCCATGCTGCCTGATGCATCTGTTTGAATCTTCTGGGGCGAACATTGTCTGACCAAGAACACGCGAGGCGCGGCCTCCGCGAATCTTGCGTTCGATATGATATCTGCGAGCTTCCCAAGCCCTTTTTCCGACCAATGAAACCTCTTTTTTGTCGCTCACTGATTGTTTCAGCTCTTTTGCTCGCGAGCGGGTGGGGAGTTCAGCCTCTGCAGGCCAAAACAGACGCCGAGCAGGTGGAAGTGTCGGTCGGCCGCCTTCTCGAGGAGGGCCACTACACCCATCAATCGTTGAACGATGGGGTGTCACAGAAATTTCTCAAGACATATCTCGAGTTGCTCGACTTCAGCCATTTGTTTTTCACGCAACAGGACGTCGACGCGCTGAACGCCAAGTACGCGAAATCGCTCGATGATGACGTTCTGCTGGGCAATCTGAAACCGGCCTACGAGATCTACGATCTTTACCAAAAGCGCGTCGACGAGCGCGTGGCGAAAGTGAAAGAGCTATTAACACAGCCGTTCGATTTCAAAAGCGACGCCACGATCGAACTCAGCCGCCAGAAAGCTCCGTGGCCGAAGGACGAGGCGGAGGCCGACGTACTTTGGCGTGGGCGAATTGCCAACGAACTGCTCCAGGAACACTTGAGCGAGCATCCAATCGAGCCGGGCCCGCAGCTCGTTTCGCGGCGTTATGATCGGCTCGCGCGCAACGTGCACGAAGAAGACAAGGACGAGCAAGTGAAGCTTTTCCTGGACGCACTGGCGCAGACCTACGATCCGCATTCCGAATACCTAAGCAAAGCCGATCTGAAGAACTTCAGCATCAACATGGGCCTCTCGCTTGTCGGCATCGGCGCGATGCTGCGGACAGAAGATGGCTATGCGAAAATTGAGAGCCTCGTTCCGGGCGGCCCGGCCCAAACGGATGGACGGTTGAAAGTAGGCGATCGGATCACGGCCGTGGCGCAAGGTAACGCCGAGTTTGCCGATGTCCGGGATATGCGACTCGACAAGGTGGTCGATCAGATCCGCGGAAAAAAAGGAAGTCACGTCCGACTGCTTCTTATTCCCGCGGACGCGCCCGACCCTTCGAAACGCAAAACTGTCGACCTCGTGCGCGATGAGATAAAACTGAAGGATCAGGAGGCGCGCGCCGACATTATTCTCAAGAAAGACGAGAACGGGGAACAGGTAAAGCTTGGCTGGATCACCCTGCCCTCGTTTTACGCCGACATGGAAAAGCATGCGAAGAGCACCACGCGCGATGTGCGGTCGCTGCTCAAGCGTCTGAACAAGGAAAACATCGGGGGTTTGGTGGTGGATCTGCGACGCAACGGTGGCGGTTCGCTGGAAGAAGCGATTGCCTTGACCGGTCTCTTCTTGAAGTCCGGCCCGGTCGTCCAGACGAAAGGCGCGAACGGGAATATCGTGGTCTCGAGCGATCCCGATCCTGGTATCGCCTACAGCGGCCCGATGGTCGTTCTGATTTCTCGCCAGAGCGCCTCCGCAAGTGAAATCTTCGCTGCCGCGCTGCAGGATTACGGCCGCGCGGTGGTCGTGGGCGACAAGAACACCTTTGGAAAAGGTACTGTTCAGACGATCCTCGAGATTGGCCGGTTCACGTCCCTGCTCGGCACCCGCTCGCAGGAAGATGGCGCACTGAAGTTGACGATTCAAAAGTTCTACCGCGTCGCGGGCGGATCGACGCAACATCACGGGGTGGCTTCGGATATTGTTCTTCCTTCGCTGAGCGATCTGCCTGAGTTCGGTGAAAGCGCTTTGAAGAATTCACTTCCTTACGACGAGGTGCCCCCGGCGCGTTTCACGAAGTGGTCGGACACTCATTCGCTCTTTGTCGAGGAATTGAAACATCGTTCCGAAGCGCGGGTGCAAGCCAGTCCGGAGTTCCATTACGTGATGGAAGACATGGCGCGGCTGCGTCGCCGGTTGGATGAGAACCGCATCACGCTGAACGAGGACACGCGCCGGACGGAACTCAACGAGGATAAAGGGCGAAAAGAAACGCGAGCAAAAGAGCGGCTGGCACGCAATGGCGAAGACCTTCGCATGTTTCGATTGACGCTGGACACGGTGGACAAACCGAACCTGCAGCCAGTCCTTTTCCCGGGGAAAATGGCGACTGCGAAAAGCCCGAAGGTAGCGCCGGAAGCGGCTCCGGATTCGGATTCCGATACGGACGGCCTCGCGGCGCCGGCGGATGATACGAAGGAACCGGCGATCGATCCGGAACGCGATGAGGCGTTGAACATTCTCACGGATCTCGTGGAGCTAAGTCATGGACCGAAGACGGCCAGCACAGCTCCGCTGAAAGAGAGCTAGGCCAGAGCCGCTTTTAGCGCGCGTTCGCCGTCGCCCCCGGAGGAAGACCGACGACGATTTTACGCCGTGGTCTCTCAGGAATGGAAAGCCGCGCTGATTACCAACCGGGCGAGGACGGGAACCGTGGATCGTAGACCGGTGCGCGCAAGCGCGGATCGAAACGAGGATCAATCCGCGGCTCGTAACGACGCTGGTATCGCGGGCCGCCCCATGGTTGTGGGCCATACCGATCGTAATCGCCCGTGCGAGGCGTCCGTCCGAAGACGTGCACTGGAGTTCCAACCTCGATGGTGTTGAAAAAGACGATCGCCCGGTCCTCGGACATGCGAACACAGCCGTGTGAGGCTGCGTATCCCGGCAAATATCCTGCGTGCATTCCCGTCGCGCTGTGAAAGCGCATGAAGTAACGCATTGGCGCCGGAATAAATTTTCCTCCGCGGGGCACCTTCATGTCGGCATCGGCATCGCTTACGATCGTGTAACCGCGCGCATCGACGATCTTGCCGTACATCGAAGAGAAATGATTGCGCTCTTTCTCGATGATCTGGAATGAGCCTGTCTCGGTCAGATGGCCGTAGCGGCCGGTTGAAATTGGGCTGGACAAGACAAGGTGCCGGCCGCGCACGAGATACGCCATCTGCTGCTGTAGATCGATCTCTACGGACAAACCGGCCGCCGCGCGGACGATGGCGGTGCCGATGAGGGAAAAGAAAATGAATAGCGCGAAATTTCTGCAGCGCATAGGGATTTTAGACGCTCGAAGCGTGGGAACATTCAAACCGCGATCGGCGCCTTGATCGTCGGATGCGGGTCGTAGCCGGTCAGGGTGAAATCATCGAACGTGAACCCGTGAATGTCGCGCACGCCTTGGTTTAGTTCGATGCGGGGCAGCGGACGGCAGATGCGCGCGAGCTGTTCGCGGGCCTGGGCGAGATGGTTCCGATAGAGGTGCAAATCGCCGAAGGTGTGCACGAATTCGCCCGCCCGCAGCCCGCACACTTGCGCCACCATTTTCGTCAGCAGCGAGTAGGATGCGATGTTGAACGGCACTCCGAGAAATAGATCTGCGCTGCGCTGATACAGTTGGCAGCTCAGCTCGCCATCGCGGACGTAAAATTGAAACAGCACATGACACGGGGGCAACGCCATGGCGTGGATCTCGGCCGGATTCCAAGCGGTGACGATCAAGCGGCGGCTCTGCGGATCTTTCTCAATCTGCGCAATGACATCGTCGATTTGGTTGAAGTGTGTTCCATCGTGTCCGCGCCAATCGGTCCACTGCGCTCCGTAGACGGGCCCGAGGTCGCCGTTTTCGTCTGCCCACTCATCCCAAATCTTAACGCCGTGTTCGTGGAGCGAGCGGACATTGGTGTCTCCACGCAAAAACCAGAGCAGCTCGTGGATGATCGATTTCAGATGGAGTTTCTTCGTCGTCAGAAGCGGGAAAGTTTCCCGCAGATCGAATCTCGCCTGCGCGCCGAAAACGGAGAGGGTGCCTACGCCGGTGCGATCTTCGCGGGGACGACCCTTCTCCAGAACCAGGCGCAGGAGTTCGTGATATTCGCGCATGCGAGGAACTCGTCCATCTAGCTGCGCGTGGCCAGCGGTCGCAATGACAAATCTTCGCACGCGAAATCGCGGCGAGCGCGTAGCATCACTTCTCCCGCCGGATGCGATTGGAGAGAGATGATCGTGGTTGTGAACCCCGGCGCGCTTTCGTCGCAATGCTGAGCAGGGCTGGAGGCGCGAATGAAAGCTTTTTCAGCGCCACAGCGGCACGACTGGTGGACGCGTCCGATGCTCTTTCTGCGCGCGCGCTTTTCGCGCAAGGGATACCTTGGGTTGCATCTCACGCTTGGCTTGATCGTGATCGTGACGGCGAGCGCATGCTTTACCGACGTCGCTGAAGACATGTCACGGGAAGCGGCCACGCGCCTGCTGGACGAGCGCGTCGCGGTCTGGTTTCACGCGCACGCTACTTCCGGATGGACGGAATTTGCACGGCTCATGTCATTTTTTGGATCCGTCGCATTTCTCGCCGGTGCATCCGCGGTGTCAGTTGTAATTTTACTGCGTAAACGAGAGTGGAATTTCGCGGTGATGCTCGTCGTCACGATGTTGGGAGGCAGCCTGCTCAACCTGCTTCTGAAACACATTTTTCATCGTCACCGACCGGTGCTCGAGAACCCGCTCGTCACGCTCAACGGCTTTGGTTTTCCGAGCGGCCACACGATGGGAGCAAGCCTCTTTTATGGGCTGCTCGCTTTGTGGGCAATGCAGTTGACGAGTCGATCAGCGGCGCGGGTGCTGATCGCGATGGCCGGCGCTCTCGTGATCTTGGTGGTAGGCTGGAGCCGTATTTATCTCGGCGCGCATTACTTAACCGATGTCCTCGGCGCGAGCACGGCGGGCATTGCCTGGTTGACTGTCTGTTGGACGGGTTGGGAGACGTTTCGCCGCTGGAATCAATTTACGGCGTGACGATCTGTCGAAAACTGCTACTCGTCCGGGCGATGGCTAGGCGATGGCGATGGCACGACATCCGGATCGGAATCTCTGGTGCCGCGGCGAACGCGACGCGGAGGCGTGCCCGGCTTGTCCGTCGCAGGCTTGGCTACAATCGCTCGCCGTGAAGATGGTAGTTCCAGAATCCAGCGGCCATCAGGCGTGGCACCAACGAGTCGGGCGCGCACCGTGCCCTTCCGCGATTGCGGATGGCTCCGCTCCGTGTCGGTTGCTTTT
>JACCXL010000346.1 GCA_013697015.1 Chthoniobacterales bacterium
GCGCTAACCTTTCCGCCATGGCGTTCGCATGTCGGGCGTTCTGCAGCCAAACGTCGTTCTCCAAAAGACCTACCCATGGAGCCGCCAGGAAGCGCATTTTTGAGGCAAGCTGACCGGCTTGTTTGGCACGGTAATCAAACTCGCGCGCTAGCTCCTTGTCGAAAAACACGACGAGATCTCCGATCCCCGCTCCGTTTTTCGTGCCGCCAAAACAGAGGACATCCACGCCGACTTTCCACGTGATGCTTTTCGGATCACAATCGAGCGCGGCGACCGCGTTCGAAAAACGAGCCCCATCCATGTGCACCCGCATGGAGCGGGCTTGCGCGAACTCCGACACGGCCAAGAGCTCATCACAAGTATAGACAGTCCCGAGCTCGGTCGATTGGGTCACGCTCAGCACGAGCGGTTTTGGGGAATGCAGTTCAGGCTTCCGCGCGAGCGCGGCTTCCACTTGTGCGAGATCCAGTTTCCCGTTCGCGCCAGATGTCGGGATCACCTTCGCGCCGCCGGAGAAGAACTCGGGCGCGCCACATTCGTCCGTTTCGATATGCGCAAATTCATGACAAATGATGCTATGAAAGGGCCGGCAAAGTTGGGCCAGGGCGAGCGAATTTGCGGCTGTGCCGTTGAACACAAAAAAGACGTCGCAATCCCTCTCGAAAATTCCGCGCACTAATTCGCATGCGCGACGGGTCCAACGATCCTCTCCATAGGATGCGATCTCATCGGCATTCGCCTCCTGCAACGCTGCCCACGCCGGTGGACAGACAGGGGCGGTGTTATCACTCGCAAACTCGTATCTTTCAGCCTTCCTTTTCATGGCGAAGGACTGCGTACGCGAGCTCTGCGCGTCCCGCAAACACGCTTCTCGGGCGGAGGACGCCGGTACAAAAGATCGCCCGGCGGAAGCTTTTCCCAAGTCTAAAACCCAGGTTCCGCCGGGCAAATCCCTTCCCTTGCTCCCTAACCTCTACGTGCAACCCCGCAGCAGAAAAAACAGCAACAGCAGAGGTATCGGAATCCCAAGCAGCCACAGCAGAATGTAACCGGCGGCGCCTGCCTGCTTGATACGATTTTGGATTTTCATAACGATATTAGTTTCGCGCTGACACCATCATTTCGGATGCCAAATGTCGGTTGCATGTGTCTGGCGAAAAATCCTTATCGCCGCCGACCAATCCCTGGACGTTCATTCGCTGCACCGTCATCAGGCGTGAGAACCGCGGCGACCGCGCGAGTAGAATTGCTGCAAGGCCGCCGCGACAAACCGATTTGTCCGCATCTGCGGGCAACGAATCGAACCAGCTCCGCATGTTGCGAACCAAACACGCCGGATTATGATCGCGCATGAGTTCACTGCAGTTGAAAATCGAGCGGCGCGGCGGACGCATTTTTCAGCTCGTCGATCAGCATCCCGAATCGATTTTCAGCAAGGCCGGGTTTTACCAGCGGATGATGGCTTTCTCGATGCGCGACGAGCATTTCAAAGTGCAGATGTTTCGTTTTGTCGACGTCCTGGCGTCCCTCCGCCGCTCCGGCGAAATCGTCCAGCATCTCGACGAATATTTTGCCGATATGCGCAATGGCTTCACGCCCGTGTTGCAAGCCGGGTTGCGCGCGGCCCACATCGTCCCGTGGATCACCGCCTTCGTTTTGCGCCGCAATGTCTCCGGCATGGCGCGGCAATTTATCGCCGGCCGGAATTCCGCCGACTTGATGAAAAGCCTTCGCCGCAGCCGCCAGCATGGCATCGGCTTCACCGTTGATTTGTTAGGCGAAGCGGTCGTGAGCGAACAGGAAGCGGACGATTACACCGCGCGCTTCATGGATTTGCTCGAGGGACTCGCCGCCGAAGCGCGCGGCTGGAACGATCCGTCCGGCATGCCCTCCGAACTGTTCCCGGTGGCAAATCTCTCGATCAAAATCTCCGCGCTCTACTCACAGATGAATCCGGCCGATCCAGCCGATGCGATCGCGCATCTCGCCCCGAAGCTGCGGCCTATTCTTCGGCGCGCCCGGGAGCTTGGCGCCTTCATCAATTTCGACATGGAAAGCTACGCACACAAAAACTCGACGCTGCAGCTTTTCAAAACACTCTTCAACGAAGAGGAATTTCGCGATTGGCCGCACGCCGGCATCGTCATCCAGGCTTACTTACGCGACGCCGAACGCGACATGCGCGACCTGCTCGATTGGGGTCGGGCGCGCGGCACCCGCTTCACGGTGCGGCTCGTGAAAGGAGCCTACTGGGATTACGAAAAAATCAAAGCCCACCAGAACGGCTGGCCCTGCCCGGTCTTTCTGCAGAAGCCGGAAAGCGACCGGACGTTCGAAACGGTCACGCGCCTGTTGCTCGACAACGAATCGGTCGTGACTGCCGCGTTCGGCTCGCACAACGTCCGCAGCATCGCGCACGCGCAAGCTTACGCGGAACAACTCGGCATCGATAAAAGCCGCTTCGAATTCCAGCTGCTGTATGGAATGGCCGGTCCGATCAAGCGCGCGCTGGTGAAAATGGGTTACCGCGTCCGCGAATATTGCCCGGTCGGCGAGCTGCTGCCCGGAATGGCGTATCTCGTCCGGCGTTTACTTGAGAACACTTCAAACGAAGGATTTCTCCGCGCGAAATTTTCCGATAACGCCTCGGCCGCGCAGTTGCTGCGTGATCCCTTAACTTTCCTCAACGGCACGCGTGATCTCGCTGCAAAAACCTCGAGCGACAGGAAGGGACGGAATGGCGTCGCTCTGGAGACGCCGCCGGGTGACACCTACGAAAATGCACCGCTGGTGAACTTTGTGCATGTTGAGGTGCAGGAGAAAATGCGGGGTGCACTGCGGGAAGTGCGAGCCCGTTTCGGCCAAAAATATCCACTCGTCGTCGACGGCCGCAAAATCTGGACCGATAAACTGATGCCGTCGGTTAACCCGAGCGCGCCGAGCGAAGTCGTCGGCTTCGTAGCGGAAGCCGGAATTCCTGAAGCCGAGAATGCCGTCAAAGCCGCGCGACACGCTTTCCAAACATGGAGCCGCACGCCTTTCGAGACGCGGTGTCAATTGCTCGAACGCGTCGCCGCGATCATGGACCGCCGCCGGTTCGAGCTTGCGGCGCTGGAAGTTTTTGAAGTGGGCAAAGCTTGGGCGGAAGCCGATGGCGACATTCGCGAGGCGATGGACTTCTGCCTCTTTTACGCCCAGCAAATGCGCCTGATCGGAAATCCGCGTCTGACGCAGCACGTGCTGGGGGAAGAAAGCTATCAGCACTACTGGCCGCGCGGCGTCGCTCTGGTCATCGCCCCTTGGAATTTTCCCGTCGCCATTCTGTGCGGTATGGTCACCGCCGCGCTCGTCACCGGCAACACCGTGATTATGAAGCCGGCCGAACCCTCGGCGATCATCGGAGCGCTCCTCATGGAAATCTTCGAGGAGGCTGGAGTTCCACCGGGGGTTTTAAATTTTCTTCCCGGCCACGGCTCGGTTATCGGGGCTCACCTGGTCGATCATCCGGACGTCGAGATGATCGCCTTCACCGGTTCGCGCGAAGTGGGCCTGAGCATCTGGGAGGCCGCCGGTAAAACGCGGCCCGGCCAGCTGGAGTTAAAGCGCGTCGTCTGCGAGATGGGCGGTAAAAACGCCGTCATCGTCGATTCCGATGCCGACCTCGACGAAGCAATCATCGACACCATCTACTCATCCTTCGGCTATCAAGGTCAGAAATGTTCGGCTTGTTCGCGCTTGATCGTGCTCGAGGAAAATTACGACCGGGTCATGGAGCGTCTGCTCGCCGCCGCCGCCAGCTTGCGCGTCGGCAATCCGGAGGAGCCCGGTGTCACCGTCGGCCCGGTCATCGACGAAAAATCTTATCGTCGTATCCAGCAGATGATCGAGAAGGGCAAAACCGAAGCGACCCTTGCTTTTCAAGCGACTAATATTCCCTCCACCGGCTACTTTATTCCGCCGACAATTTTCGCCGACGTCCATCCGGACATGACGTTGAGCCAGTGTGAAATTTTCGGGCCGGTTTTAAGCGTTTTAAAAGCGCGCGACCTCGACGAAGCGATCGCCATCGCAAATAACACCGACTACGCTTTGACTGCGGGATTCTTCTCCCGCAGCCCCGCTAACATCGAACGGATGAAAGCGGAACTGCAAGCCGGCAATGTTTACATCAACCGCTCCTGCACCGGCGCCGTTGTCGGTCGCCATCCTTTTGGCGGCTTCAAAATGAGCGGCGGCGGAACAAAGGCCGGCGGCGGCGATTATCTGCTGCAGTTCCTCCTCCCGCGGGTCGTCACCGAAAACATTATGCGCCACGGCTTCGCGCCCGAATCAACGCCGCAATATCGCGCGCCGTTCAATTCAGTGCATTCTGCAGAACGCAGCTAGCGGCTCATCCACTCGATGATTCGATCATGCGCGATATCGAAAACGGTGACGTGACCCACCCCGGCGATCGGGAAAAAATCGATCTGCGGCGAGAGCCCTGACAGTTCGCAGCCCATCTGCACGGGGATGACGCCGTCGTTTATCCCATGGAAAATCCCAATCCGCGCGTGCGAGTTTCGCATCGTGAGCTCAGTGAGACGGGCGCGATTATCGTAATTTTCGATCAGCAAGTGCGAGAGCGGCCCACCGACGACGCGCGCCGATTCTTCGCGCAAGGTGGTGAACGGCGCGATCAAGACGGCGCGACTAACGCGATGACGCGCGGCGAAGTCGAGCGCGACCGCCGCGCCTAACGAGTGGCCGATGGCGCAGAGTTTCGGCTCCAGCTCATCTTGTGAGACGCCGATCCGCCGGGCGAGCGCTTCCACTGCGGCCTCGGTCGAGGCGCGCGTGCTCGCGATTGTCGCGTAGCCCTGGCATTTGCCGTAGCCGGGGTAATCGACGAGCAGAAACGCATCGGTCGCCGTCGGGTAGCCACGCAAAATCGTGGTCCAATCAAGCGCGAGC
>JACCXL010000382.1 GCA_013697015.1 Chthoniobacterales bacterium
CGGTCCGCCGCGATCCGGATCCCGACTTACTCGGCCAATCCGAAGTCCAAGCGAATCGAATTCCGCACGCCGGACGCTTCGGCCAATCCATACATCGCGTTCTCTGCGCTGTTGCTCGCCGGGCTCGATGGAATTCAGAACCGAATCGATCCAGGCGACCCGCTCGATAAAAACTTATACGAACTCCCGCCAGAGGAGCTGGCCAATGTCCCGAGCGTGCCCGATTCACTGAGCGGAGCAATCGCCGCACTGAAACGCGACAACGATTTCCTGCTTCGCGGCGACGTTTTCAACGCCAACTTCATCGAAAATTGGATCGAAATGAAGCAGAAGGAATACGACGCGCTGCGCTTGCGACCGCATCCTTACGAGTTCGCGATGTACTTCGACGTCTAGAACGCGACGCGGGTCACGCGGGAAGAATCTGTCATCCTGAGGCTGGCGAAGCGGGCCGAAGGACCTCGCAGCGGAGCGAAGATCACGTTAGCGCAGACCAGCGTGTAGGCAGTGCGCACGTGCCTCACGTGCGTGATCGCGCGCACGCCAACGGAAAGCCAGGCGCGAGAATGCGAGGTCCTTCACTCCGCTCAGGATGACAGACGGCTTGACGCCCGGCTTCGGCGGTGGCTCGATCCCCCGAACCCGTCGCGAAATACCTTGCAAGTTCCCCTCTTGGGCTGATGCTGGAATAACCTATGAGCTTTCTCGCCTTGCTCTCCAACTTCGGCGGCCCGGACCTGATCATCATTCTTTTGATCGTCCTCGTGCTCTTCGGCGCGAAGAAGCTGCCTGAACTGGCGCGTGGAATGGGCCAGGCGGTGAAGGAGTTCCAGAAAGCAAAGGACGAGTTCGGCGATGAAATTCACAACGCTGGCAAAGCGGACACGGCTTCTTCCAAGCCGGTCGTGCAGCCAGCGCCTGCTGCTGTGCCCCGGGTCGAAAACACGCCGCTCGCGGGCGACACTCGCAGCGATTCAGATTCGGTCCGCCCGACCACCAGAACAACCGATCAGGTGTAGTTGCGGCTCGACAGCCGAGACCGGGGCGTGACGAAGTCCCACGCGAGTTGACTTCTTTGAGCGATGCGACAACTTCGCGGCTCTCTTTATGTCCGAGCCTGATCTCCGCCAGCAAATCAAGGAAATGCTGGTGAAGAACTTGATGCTGCAGACGACGGCAGATCAAATCACGGATGACCTGCCTTTATTCGGCGCGGATGGATTGGGCCTGGACTCGATCGACGCTCTCGAGCTGGTCGTGAGTATGGAAAAAACCTTCGGTGTCGGTGTCCCCAACTCCGAGGTTGCAGGCGTTGCGCTCCGCAGCGTGAACACGATGCACGACTATATCCTGGAAAAGAAAGGGCAGACCAGCCCGCAAAGTTAGCCTGCGAAGTCCTCTTCCGCGGCCAGCAGGGAGCGACTGACTCTCCATTAAGGTCTGTCGCTAAGCTGACAAGCGCGCTGTCCGTCGGAGTCGACCCACGAAATCCTGTCACAGGTTAAACCGCCGATGCGGCCGAGTTATTGATAGAATCGATCAACTGTCGAAAGCGACCGAAACTGCGGCGGTAGGGAGTGAGAATAAGGCGGGGCAAATTCCAGATCTCGGGTTCGTTCTTTTCCTGGCGAAGCGCGCCGCTCGCGCGAATCTCTCCGCTCTGCACGATGTCCGGAAATTCGCGGTTCAGCTCGGCGAGGCCAAACTCCGAAAGCGAACGAGTCGTTCGAATCACAAGCTGCTCACCGACCCAGCGTGACGAGTGGTAGACACTGTAGAAATGCCGGATTTCTGCGACTGCTTCGTCCACGGTCCGAACGATTTTAAAGAGACGAAAATCATCTTTGCCCACGTAGCCGAATTTGAACAGGTGCTCGGTGAGAAACTCCATCCAGGTCGCCCAGTAATCGCCGCCCGGGCGGTCGAGCAGAACGACCGGTATGATTCGCGCCTTGCCGGTTTGCATCAATGTCAGCACCTCAAATCCTTCGTCCATCGTGCCGAAGCCGCCAGGGAACAACGCGAAGGCGTGCGTTTCTTTCACGAAATTGAGTTTACGCGTGAAGAAATAATTGAAGTTAATCAGTTTCCGATCGCCTTCGATGGTGACGTTCGCCTGCTGCTCGAAAGGCAGGCGGATATTGAGGCCGAAACTGTTCTCCCGACCGGCTCCCAGCTGCGCTGCGCCCATAATCCCATCGCCGCCGCCGGTGATGACCATATACTTTTCGGCCACCATCGCGCGCGCGAAGTCCTCGGCCACTTTGTATTGCGCTTCGCTGGGGGGTGTGCGCGCAGAGCCAAACACGCAGACCTTGCGAAACTGCCGATAGCCTGAGAAAACCTTGGCCGCGTAGCGCATTTCCTTGAGCGAACGATTCATCAGCTTGAGATCCGCTGTTCCCATTTTGTCGCGCGCCATTTTCAAAGCGGTGACGATGATCTCCTCGATTAATTCCGGCGATTTTTCAGCGCCCCACTCTGCGACCAGCTGACGAACTCGGTCGTCGAAAGGCGGATCAATCCGGGATTGGCGCCGTGTTGGCTGGTCGTGGGTTATGCCCGCAGTGAAATCTTCCACCGCAGAGTGTTCACTCGTGCGCGACGGAGCGCACGAAGAATGTTTGCCCGATCATGCGCGCAAAGTGTCGCAGCCGGAACGCGAGCTATTGCACCTCGCGAAGATCGCCGAGGATGCGCCGGATGTGTCGGATAGGAAGCGAGTAGTGCCCGGCATTCTCGATCAGGTGCAGTTTGCAGTTCGGGAATCGCGCCGCGACCTGTTCCGCGGTCGAAAAAGAGAAGCTGCGATCCTGCATCCCATGCCAGAGACGCACTGGGCGGGAAACGTCTTCGAGCCGAAAACCCCATGGCGTCGCGTAAATCTCTGCGTCCGAGATCATGCCCTCTGCTGGGCCGCGCCACCCGCGGCGCGCACTTTCGAAGCAGGCGTCGAACGCGGCGGAATCCCGGAGTGCGGCCGCGTCGAGAGGTGGCAGAAGTTGAAGCAGGAGATGCCGGAAGCGGAAAGCGGGAGCGACGGTGGCGATGGGCCGCGCAACGTGAAAGATAATCCGCAGAACACTAGGAATGTTTCGGTGCAGCCAGAGCATGCGACGATATAAAGGCAGTAATCGTGCGTGCTTCTCGAGCTCGACGATGGGAGGAGCGCCGCTCACCACCGCCACCGCCTGCACCCGCTCCGGGAGGGCCGCCGCCGTGACGTAGGCATAGGGCGCGCCTCCCGAGATCCCCATGATCCGGAAGGCGGATATCCTGAGATGATCCATCAGTTGACGCACAACGCCGGGCCAGTCGGCCAGCTTGCGCCCGGGTTGATAACTGGACTGGTAAATCCCCGGACGATCGGGTGAAATTATGCGCATATGGAGATCGGTCGCGGCCTCGTGCATTAATTCCGCCATCGTGCGTGAGCTGGGCCAGCCGTGGCAGAAGAGGACCGGCACGCCGGAAGCGTCGCCGTATTCGGTGAAAGCGAGGTGGCCCCCACCCTCCAGATTTAGCCGGTAGCTGCTCGCTTCCATCAAATCGCATCCTCACTTGCGGAGCGCGCGAGAGAAGGAGTGCCGCGCACGAACCATAATGGTAGCCTCATGCGCACACTAGGCATCTGCTTTCCGTATTAGTTCTTATGAACGAGTATTCGCAGCCAGGATTCGGGAAGATTTCCGTGCACAGCGATGGAATGGGAGCACCAACACCCGAGCTGGTGGAAAAGCGCGCACGTGAGATTGCGTTGATCGACGAACGCGATCCGGAGCAGTTCAACGATGGCGATTGGGACCAGGCGCGGAAGGAGTTACTGGGTGAGGGAACCACGCCCGTCGGGCCGGAAGATGCCGACGCCGCGACTGACCGTGTCAGCGCCTGGGATGGTGTGCCGGGGTCAACGGGCGGCCGCGCTCCGCGCGCCGGGCTCGAGGACGACGGGACCATTGGC
>JACCXL010000338.1 GCA_013697015.1 Chthoniobacterales bacterium
GAGCAGAACAAATTCTTCGGAATGCAAAAACGCCCGGCCCAGGAGTTTTTCCAGGAGAAAATCGGTGGCGCGGAGTGGGGGGGCGTAAGCAACCAGTTCTTCACCACGTTGATTTCCCCGTTAGGCGCAAAGGCGGTGGAGATCTGGGGCAAACGATTCGACGTCAAACGCTCGGACGACCGAAGCGTGGCCGGCATCGAAGGGGCGATGGCGATGCCCGGCTTCGAGTTGCCGGCGGGCCAAAGCACGAGCCTGAAGTTCCAGATTTACGCAGGTCCGAAACTTTACGGCCGCCTCGCGAAACTGGACCACGACGAAGCCGAGGTCATGAATTTCGGCATTTGGAAACTGGTCAGCCAGGCGCTGCTGAACTTCATGAATCTGCTGCACGGATTTTTGGGGAACTACGCCGTCGCGATTGTAGTTTTGACCGCGATCGTGAAGGCCGTTCTCTGGCCGCTGCAGAACAAAGCCAACAAGTCGATGCGCCGCATGTCCGCGCTGTCGCCAAAGATGCAGGAGTTGCGCGAAAAATATAAAGACGATCCGACGCGCATGAACCAGGAGGTGATGAAGCTCTACAAAGAGCACGGCGTGAATCCGGTCGGAGGTTGCCTGCCGATGATGATTCAAATTCCCATCTTCTTCGGTCTCTTCAGCATGCTGGGGCAGGCGGTGGAATTGCGGAACGCTCCCTTCCTCTGGGTGCACGATCTTTCGCAGCCGGATACGGTTGCGCACATTCCGGGGCTCGGCTGGCCCATTAACATCCTGCCGTTGCTGATGGGTGCGACCAACGTCTGGCTCATGCGCATGACGCCGAAAACCGGCGACACGACGCAGCAAAAAGTCATGATGTTCATGCCGCTGATCTTTTTGTTTTTCTGCTACAATTTCGCGGCCGCGCTGGCATTGTATTACACGACGCAGAACCTGTTTACGATTCTGCAGCTCTATCAGAACCGAAAGCAGCCGCTGCCGGTGCTTGAAAAAGCTGCGCCGGCAGGCAAGCGATCGCGGAAACGGAAGCCCTAACGAGTTATGACGCCGAAGGAACTACTGGACACGATTCTCGGTTATCTCGGGTTCGTAGTACAAATCGAGGAGACGCAGAGCGAAGGCGGCAACCCCACGTTGCAGATTTACACCGAGGAGAGCACGCGTCTGATCGGCCGCGAAGGTGAAACTCTCGAAGCGATTCAGTTCCTCCTCAATCGTCTCTTGCAATCAAAAGATAAGGATGCGCCCAAGGTGATCGTCGATTGCGAGATGTATCGCTCGATGCGCGAGGATCGCATCGTGCAACGCGTGCGCGAGCTGGCGGAGCGCGTCCGCATCAGTGGCCGTTCCCTCCAGCTCGAGCCCATGAATTCGTACGAGCGCCGCATCGTCCACAACGCCTTCAAAGATGATCCTGAGGTGGGAACGTGGAGTCCGTCCGATTCCGCGCGCATCAAGCAGATCACGCTCCTGAAACGTCCGCCGAAGCGGGACCCGGAACCGCAGCGACCGCAGGAGTCGACATCCTCGCAGTGAGGCTCCGTCTAGCGCGCGAAACGGAAGACTACTTTCCCGCCGCGCTCGTTCCGTGCCGCATGTGCGACCGCCGCGGCTGCCTCTCCTAACGAGTATTCCTGCTCCACTTTTGTGCGCAGCAATCCGCGCTTCGCCATGGCAAAAAGCGGCGCAAACGTCTGCTCGCGTTCCGCGGACGTGGCAGCGTCGTACCACTTTGTGACCCAGAAGCCGCGGAAGATGAGGTTTTTGAAAATGAGCAGCCCGTTCGGAATGCGGAGTGGCTGCAAACTCATCGCACCGTAGGTCACCATTGTTGCGTCCGACGCGAGGCAGCTCGCGACGCGCAGGGCGTTCTCGCCGCCGACGGCATTGAGCGCCAGGCGAACGGGCGCGCCCTTCGTGTGCTCCTTCACCTCGTCGCGCAGCTTTTCGTGATCCAGAATTACGAGGTCCGCGCCCTCGCCCTTCAACTCGTCGATTAGTTCGGACCGCCTAACGACATTGATGCTCTTCCAGCCGAGCTCCCGCGCGATCTGGATAGCGGCGCGGCCTGCAGCCGAGTTCGCCGCGTTTTGGATGAACCAGTCGCCGGGCCTCAGCGCGACAAAATCGTGCAGCATGCGCCACGCGGTAATCGGATTTACCTTCAACATCGCGGCCTGGACCGGCTCGATTTCCGGGGGCACGACCACCAGCCGGTCCGCCGCCACGGCGCAAGCTTCGCGCCAGGTGCCGACGTTATGGGGAACGATCACGTGATCGCCGATATGCACGGTCGAGACGCCAGCGCCCAATTCCGCAACGACGCCTGCTCCCTCCATGCCGGGAGTCGCAGGCAGTGGCGGTCGGATCGGATATTTTCCCTCGATCGCATTCAAGTCGGCCGGATTGAGCGGCGCGGCCAGCATCTCGACCACGGCTTCGCCCGGGCCTGCGACGGGGCGCGGCTGTTCGACGACGCGCAAAACCTCGGATGGAATTCCGTGCGTTTCGTATACCGCAGCGTTAATTGTGCGGGCCATCCATGTCCTCCGTGACTCAACCTATCCCCGACGTAGTCACCGGCAATCTACAAAAGGGCGCCCGCGTGGCGCTAGTCGGCATGGTGATCAATGTCTTCGTGGCGGCGGCGAAAATCGTCGCCGGTTTGCTCGGGAATTCATACGTTCTGATTGCGGATGGAATCGAATCGGCGCTCGACGTCGCCGGATCAGTTGTGATTTGGGGTGGGCTGAAAGTAGCAGCACTTCCGCCGGACGAAACTCACCCTTACGGCCACGGAAAAGCGGAGCCAGTCGCGTCCGCGCTCGTCTCCTTTGGCGTGCTGGCGGCGGCGGTCGGGTTGGCGATTCAGAGTCTGCGCGAAATCTTTCTGCCCCATCACGCTCCCGCGCCGTTCACGCTCGCAGTGCTCGTAGGCGTGATAGTTCTAAAGGAGATGCTCTATCGCTTTGTCGTGCGCGTAGGGCGAAACGTCGCGAGCACTGCCGTGCAAACGGACGCCTGGCATCATCGCGCTGATGCTTTGACTTCGGGCGCCGCCTTCCTGGGCATCTCCATCGCGCTGCTGGGCGGGAAAGGGTGGGAAAGCGCGGATGATTGGGCCGCTCTCTTCGCCTGCGCTATCATCGCGGCCAACGGCTTTCGCCTTCTGCTCCCGGCCTTACACGAAATCATGGATACGGCGCCCGGCGGTGACATCACGGCGAAAATCCGTACCGCGGCGGCTGCGGCTGCAGGAGTCGTGGAAGTCGAGAAATGTCTCGTGCGAAAAATGGGCCTGCGTTTTTACGTAGATCTCCACGTCGGCGTCGACGGGAGGATTTCCGTGCGAGATGGGCATTCCATCGCGCACCAGGTGAAAAGCGCGATTCAAAGCACCGACTCGCGCATCGCGGATGTGTTAGTTCACATCGAGCCCGCGCGCTGACTGGCTGCGTCTTTTGGAATGCTGGCGACTGCGTTGCTGATTGCAGTCGTGAGGGCCTGGCGTGCCAGATCGATTTGACGTCGGAAGCGGAGCAGACGTCGAATTGCCGCCGGCTCGCGGATCAAATGCAGGACGAGTCGCAGGGCGACGGTCCTCTGTTTCTCTATGTCGAATAGAACTCGTGCGGGAGCGGGAAATGGAGCATCGGCCGTGTCGCTGATCGCGCGCAGTGCCAGCATCGGCAAGTCTGCCTGCGCACACGCTCGGGCGATTCCTTCCGTCTCCATGTCGACAGCAATCGCTCCGTCGCTGCGGGCGAGCTGCGCGCGCGCGTCGCACGATTCGACGATCTGAGAAGAAGAGATCAGTTTGCCTACGCGGATCGACGCCTGTGATCCAAAGTTCGCGGCGCGAACGAGCGAGGCGCTCGAAAAATTACTCCCCATTACAACATCGCCAACGCGCAGTTCGGGGTCGAGTGCTCCCGCAAAACCAGCGCTAATGAGATAACTCAGGCCGCGCCTTTCCAAGAATTTTTCGATTCTCGGGGTTGAAACCCGCTCGCCCACGCCGGTGTGGAAAATTTGCACCGGCCGGCCGTTGAGCATTCCGGAGTTTGGGGCGTCCTGGGCGTTCCGCACAAGCAGACGCCGCACGCCGCTGCTCTCTGTAGGGAGCGCGAAAGTGATCGCGATCATAGGCGAGCTTCGACTAGGGCGACGCGTTGCTACCGGTCCCGGCGAGACGGATCCGAATCGTCTTCTTTTCGGGGCCGGGTGAGACATCGCCAGCATTCGGAGAAGCGGGAGCCGAGTTGGTCGCGCCGAGCATTGTCAGCGCGTTCCGAAACTCGCTCTCGTGCTCGCCCGGAATTTCCGCGAAAATCATCATGCTCTCATCGACCACAGGTGATTTCGTCACTGAGCCGTCAGATTGACGGGCTGCGAGCGTCACTTTTTCGGCGATCACGTCATACTCCGTCGGCGCCGCTGTGATTGTGACAACGTCGTTCGCAAGCGTGGGAACGGGCAGAGCCGCGGCCGCGCTATTCTGCAGCGAAGCCTGGAGCTGCTTCCGCACCGCTGCTTCTTTGTCGCCGAGCATCGCTGAAGGACGCTCGTTGCGGACAACGATGAAGCCGATCCCGACAAGAACGTTCAACAAAAATAAGGCGGCGAATGCGACGGCGACGCGGCGGCCGAGGACTCCAGCCTTGCGCGCTTCGGCGCTCTCCGCAGCCATCGGCGGAGCGATCTCGCGCGAGCCAGGCATGCCTTTGTGAATCCGGCGCGCAATCGCCAGTTGCTTCTGCAAATGCGAATCTGTCAGGAGTTCGCTCTCCAGCTTCTCTCGCTCATAATCCGGCAGAGAACCGTCGAGGTAATCAAAGAGTTGCTCCGGATTTGTCATTGCGACGGCGCAAACGTCATCGCTGCTTCGTCGCCTTGCAACCCGAGGCCGACGAACCGAGCGACGTTCGTTGGGCCGAAAGCGCCGCTAATCTCATAGACGATTGGCTTAAACCGATGGTGAACCATGCGAATTTCTCTCCCGAGTTGCTCTTTACCCTCGACGAAATAGATTGTTTCTCTCGTGGATGCGGACGCCAAGCCAGGCGTTGGTCAAGGAAGGAGGGGACTACGCCGGTTTCAGGCGATCCTTTTAATTCTGCTGGCCGCGCTGCTGATTTTCCACCGACCTTTGCTTCTTAGCCTCGGCCGGTCGGTTGCGATTCATTATGCCGCTAAGGCGGACCTGAAGGTCGATTTCAGGCTGGAAGGCAGCGTCTTTGGTGGGATCGTGATCCGCAATCTCCGCGTCGTCCCGACCGCGCCCACCACGGTCGAGTCGATCGACGCGGACTACGTACGCGTCGATTATACCCTTCTCGATCTGCTTCGGCGCAGATTGTCCGACGCGGTCAAGAACGTAGAGGTGCGTTCTGCGCGGGTCGTTCTGAACACGGACAAAACTCCGGTGAAGCCGAAGCTTCCGAAGCCGGACGAGCGGATCATTCTGCCTGCGATTTTCCCGGAGCAGGTTCGGCTCTCGGACGTCAACCTGACGATCAGGACGTCCCCTCACGATTTCGTGATGGAACATCTCTACGTCGATTTGTTGCCGCACGCGCCCGGTGAACTGCGCGTCGCACAGTTGCGCATCCCAAATGCGCAGAGTTGGAAAGGGATCACAGCGCAGACCTCCTACACGAATAAAAACCTCGTTCTCCGCGGGCTGGTTCTCGATCCGTTGAATCAGATTCGGTTGCTGGACATCGACGCATCCCGCATCCGCACCAAGCAGCTCGAGGCTGCTTTCGATCTGGCACTCGCTGAAGGTACCGTGGCCGGTTCGATTGGGTTAACGGAAACGCCGACGTCGTTGGATACAAAAGTCCGCATTATTGGCCAGAATATTTCTGTCAGCAGGCTCGCGGACTACATCGGGAAACCGGCTGGTGCGCTCACTGGACGCATCGAGCGCATTGCGATCGAGGGTCGCGGGGCGATCGATATGCCGCGTTCCTGGGTGGGCGAGGTCAGTGCAAGCTTAACCGAGGCAGGGGAGGGGAACATCGCGCTTGATAGCTGCGTCATGAAGATTACCGCGCGCGACGGACGCGCGAATCTCGAAGGCGCGGACCTAACGAGTGGCTCGAATAAAATTCATCTCCAAGGCAGTGCGGCGCTACCGGAGCATATTCGCGAGTTCGGGCGCAGCCCCGCGCTTCTGGATATGACAGCGGAGTTGCCCGATCTCGCGGCGATCACGGCGAAATTTACGCCGCCTGTTACCGGCGCGGCTTCGCTGAAGGGACGGCTGGAAATTTCCCAAGGCACCCTCCGCGCTGACGTCGGCGTCACCGGCAGCCGCATTAGTTACGGTGCAACGCGATTCGAGACCATGGACGGTTCGGTGAGACTTTCGAAGCTCATGCCCCCCGCGAACAGCACGAAGGTCTACTACGGCGATCTCCAGTCCGAAACGCACTTTGAGATTACGAACGTTCAGTCGGGAGATTATGTAGCCGATCGTATTGCAGGCGATCTCGCGGGTGCCAACGAACGGGTGACGCTGAACGGGCTCACCGTGGAACGAAACCGCAACCGCTTGCTCGTGCACGGCGTGTATCGCCTTCCCGAAAACCTCCACGACGCGGAGAACCAACCGGCGCAAACGGACTTCGTCCTGCAGGCTCCGCAGGCAGCCGAGTTCTTCCTCGCCGATTCACCAAATAAAGTTTCTGGGCCGTTGGAAGCAAGTGGACAACTGTCCTTCGCACGTGGAATGGCCGACGGTCAGATGTCTTTCTCCGGCACGAATCTGGCGTTTCGAACGCTCCTGATCCCCCAAGTGAGCGCGCAATGCTCGATCGCGAGGAGCGTCGTTTACCTCAATGACTTTACGGCGAAGTTGAACCAGCGTGACTTTGTCGCCGGCAGCGCCGTTTTCGATCTTCAGTCCCCGCACCGCTATCACGGAAAAGTTTCGGCGAACATCACGGATCTTGCGACGGTACAGCCACTCCTGAAAGCGATTGGAAACGACAACGCGTTGGGGGGTGCTTTCGCGCTCGACTGGCAGGGCACCGGAAACCTTGCCGATTTTAAGAACAGCGGCGGACTGAGGTTAAAATTGGAGCGCGGTCGCTACGGAGATTTGCGGGCGTTGCAGGCGAACGTCGAGGCCTCTTATAGCCCGGATGGCTTGGATGTGCCGATCGTCTTCCTCGCGAGTGATAAGATGGATTTTCAAGCCAGCATTCAGGCGAAGGATTCCACGCTCGAAATTTCAAAAATCCAGATCGATCAGGGGAAGGCGAAGTATGGCGTCGGCAACCTTTCGATGCCCTTCGTCTGGCGCAACCTTGGGACTGATCGGCCGCTCTTTCCTGCCGAGGGCAAAGTGGCCGGCACTTTTCAATCGGAGAACCTGGACTTGAAGCGCTTGTCGGAAGATTTCGGCGCCAAGCCGATCGCCTCCGGCCTCGTGAACGTCAAACTCGACGCCCAGGGAACACTGGAGAATCTGCGAGCGCGCGCGGACTTACAGGTGCGAGATCTGCGCTTCGAGCAGTCTAAGAACCTCGAGCCCGCGACGTTCGATCTCACTCTGCAAACGCAAGAAAATCGTCTGGCGCTGTCCGGTACTTTGAAGCAGGCAAAAATCCAGCCTCTGCAGTTCGAAGCCAGCATGCCGTTGAACCTGGCCAGGATTGCACGCGAGCGGAAATTTGACGAGCAGACGCTAATTGCCGCGAAGCTGCAGTTGCCGCGCAGTTCCGTTAATTTTTTGCGGCAATTCGCGCCTCCGATTCAGGAATTGGATGGCGATCTCGCGCTCGACGTGAAGATCGACGGCACGATTGCGCGACCGGTCCTGAGCGGCGCGGG
>JACCXL010000087.1 GCA_013697015.1 Chthoniobacterales bacterium
GTTTAGACCCACCGAAGGGAGGGATTATTCACTCCTGTTTCAATCGTTCACGGAACCCGTTCCGGTCGGGCAGCGCCCTCGACGAACGCTTCCGAGCTGGACGCAGACAGCAAGTTAGCCCGAAGGCGCGTTCGGGTCGAAATGACCCTTCTTCTTCTTGTTTGGATTCTGCTGTTTGCGTCCCTGTCCTTCATCGGAAGGGCCGCCGCTGCCAGGATTTCCGAACGAATGGATAGGCGCGGTCTCGGCGTGCTGGCGCTCTCCCATCTTCTGATGGTTGCCGCCGCCTTCACGATGGGTTTCGCCGCCTACCTGCGGCGCGTTCCCGTGCTCTTCCGGGTGCGCTTGCGCGCGTTTGGCCTTGGCTTTTTCCGACCCCGCACCGTTCCCATGGCCGTCGCTAGAATTTTCGGCCGGCTTGACCTTATGTCCTCTGCCTGGGCTTCCAGCGTTCTCATCGTTGAGCTTCGCCGCGCCGCGGTTCTTATGACCTCGTCCGAGTTCGCCGCCACTGGTGCTATGCTTCAGTTGGTCTTTGGCGCCGGCATTGTTGCCTTTGTGGTCCTGACCTGACGCCTCGTTGCCCTTAATTCCATTCAAGTCGCCCTGAACGGCGGTCGGTTTTCCGTCCGCGTTCAATTTGCCATTGCCGCCGAGCTTCTTTAAGCCTTGGAACGAGTTTGGATCTTCACTTTTGAATTTCTCCTTTAGCTGCGCTTGCTGAGCTGGGTCCTTCAGACCCGACCAGCCATGTTCCAGCTTTGGATGGTCAAGTTTTGCCTTCACATTTTTCGGCGCGATCAGCTGCGCAGATTTATCCAGTTTCATCGGTGTGTTCACGAGCAACTGTCCACCCTGGATCTTGTTGAAAGCACCATTACCAGCCGCGCCGTTCGCGAAAGCACCATGCTGCAGTTTCAGAGTCGGTATCTTGTGTAACGGCGCGACCGCCAGGCCGTGCAGATTGGGACCATTGTTCACCACAATGTTGTTGCTGTAGACGATGTTCGTCACGTTCACGGAATTGTTTACGTAAACCAGGTTCTGATCCTGGGCGTAGAGATGATTCAACAGCACCGGTTCACCGATATATTGCACGTCGACGAAGTTGTACCACGACGGACCAATATCGTAATCCACGTCCACGTGGCCGGAGATCGGGTGACCTTCATAGACCGCGTCCGTGGATGGTGGCAGCGGCGCCCAGCCCACCTGCTCGCTGCCGGTGCGCCACGAGACCCATGCGGGACCCCATTCGTTTCCCGGAACCCAGACCCAACCGGTATCAGCAACGTTTGTCCAGCGCCCGTAATGATAGGTAGCCCAACCGAAATCCTCGTAGGAAACCCAGGTCCAACCAGCGTCGGTGCTCGCCCAATAACCATCCGTGTACGGTCGCCAGTTATTGTTGCTGGCCGCAACTTGTGGTTGCCAAACGTAACCGTAATCGGCCACTTCAAACCAATTTCCGTCACTTAAATTGTCGTAAAATATCGATACATCCGTTGCGGCCCGCACCTCTTGGATGGCCGGTAAGACACACGCGACCAGCGCCAGCGTAGCTAATTTGAATTTCATAGTTATGGAAGAAAATTTACCGCGAACCTGAGCATGCTCCGACGGGCAGGGGGTGCTCAAGCAGAATCGTCCCCGCCTAACGAGGCCGCAGCACCACGAAAGACCGCGCCCGATGCCGGCAAACCGAGAGAACGTGGGTCTGACTGGGATCGAGCGAACCCACCAGCTTCTTGTATTCCGCCACCGAAGTGACCGGCTGTTGATCAACTTCCTCGATCACATCGCCTGCCCGCAGCTCGGCCGAAATTCCTTCTGCTTTGGTCACCACCACTCCACGCACGGACGGAGGTAAATCGAGCCGGCGCGCCACATCAGGTGTCAGTTCATCGACGTTGAGCGCGCCGAGCGGCGCCGCCGCGCTGTCATCTTGGTCTGATTCATCCGCACCCGGCGGCAGCTGTGGCGGCGGCACCTGCGCTCCCGGACCCTGGGACTGAGGCGCGACACGCGCCGTCTGATAGTCAACCGGCTGCTCTTTAATTTCGGTCGTCGCTTTCACCACTTTTCCGTTCCGGACTACCTCGAGCTCCACCTTTTTATTCAACTCGACCTGTGAAACGAGGCTGCGAAGCTCCGGAAAATTGCGCACCTCGTGTCCGTCGAACTTGCGGATGACATCGCCTTTCTGAATCTGCGCCGCGGCCGCGGGTGATCCTTGCACCACATCATCTACGACCACGCCATCAGCGTTCTGGTCGTTCTGGCCGTCTTGCAACCGCCGCGTTTGGATCCCGAGATAACCGTGGATGATCCGCCCTTGCTTCAGTAAACTCTCGAGGGCCGTTTTCACCGTATTTGAAGGAATCGCGAAGCCGATCCCCTGTGATCCGCCACTGCGCGAAATAATCGCCGTGTTAATCCCCACCACTTCGCCGCGCAGATTGATGAGCGGACCGCCGCTATTGCCGGGATTGATGGCGGCGTTCGTTTGCAGGTAATCACCGAAGCTATCTCCGCGGTTAGGGCGTCCTTTCGAACTAATGATTCCGTCCGTGACGGTTTCGTCGAACCCGAAGGGATTACCAATCGCCAGGACGAAATCACCTGCCTGCACCCCATCGGAATCGCCGAGCTTCAACGGCTTGAGCCCCGCTTCATCGATTTTGAGAACCGCGACGTCCAACTCCGAGTCAGCGCCGACCAAACGCGCTTTTTTCATGCGCCCGTCGCTCAGTTGCACCTCAATGTCATCGACCTGATCGACCACGTGATTATTTGTAATAATGTGCCCCTCGTTCGAGACGATCACGCCCGATCCAAGCGAATTCTGCACGAGCGCCTGATCGTTCGGGTTCCGGAACTGCCGTGGATTGCGATTAAAGAATTCGGACGGATCGAGTCCGTATTGACGGCGCAACGCGATCTTCTTCGACGTTTTGATACTCACGACCGATGGCACGACACTGCCAACCAGCGCGCGGCGGTCGCGGTTGAGACTTTCGAGTGCGGCGACATCCTTGGGGTCGACGCTCGGCGCGGAAGCCAGCGTGTACTTCTCCGGCGTGGCGCGCGCCAAAATGCGCAGATCGCCGTGTTTCATCCGGTAATCGTAGAGCAAGGAAATCCCCGCGCTGAGCACGATGACAAAAGCAACAAATCTAAATAAATTTCTCATTAGCTGACGTTGGCGAAAGTTCGTCCCTGTTCTTCGACAACCAACTGCCGGAAACGTTGATTCTCGGGTTCGTCAAGAGTCGGATCTCGCTCCATGATCGCGACCGCAGCGGCACGTGCGCGCAACATTAACGGCACGTCCTCTTTCAGACTCCCCAACTTCAGCGCCGGCAGTCCGCTTTGCGCGGTGCCGAGCAAATCTCCCGGTCCGCGCAAATTCCAATCCGCTTCCGCGACTTCGAACCCGTTACTCGTTTTTTCCAGCACCGCCAGCTTCGCCATCGTCTCGGTCGATTTTTCGGAGCTAAGCAGCACACAATAGGACTTGTGCTCACCGCGCCCGATGCGGCCGCGCAGTTGATGCAGTTGCGCCAGCCCGAAACGTTCGGCGTTTTCAATCAGCATCACCGTGGCATTGGGAACATCAATTCCAACCTCGATCACCGTGGTGCTGACGAGGGCGCTGGTTTTTCCGGAGCGGAAGCTATCCATGATTGTCTGTTTCTCGGTTGCGGGAATGCGGCCATGCAACAAGTCGCAGCGAAAGGGGGCGAGCCGTTCACGCCATGTCGCAAACTCCGCCGCCGCGGCCTTCACGTCCAGTTTCTCGCTTTCGTCGATGAGCGGGTAAATCACATACATCTGGCGACCAGCTTCGAGCTGCTTTCGCAAGAAGCTCAGGACTTCGCCGAGCTTCTCAGGATCACGTACGGCGGTGATGATCCGGCCGCGGTTCGGCGGCATCTCGTCGATCACGGAGACATCCAGATCACCGTATAGCGTCATGGTGAGCGTGCGCGGAATCGGCGTGGCTGTCATGACGAGAACGTCCGGCGCCGGCTCACGGCCGGTGAGAAGCGCACGTTGCGAGACACCGAACTTGTGTTGCTCGTCAATGACAACGAGTCCGAGCCCCGAAAACGCAACACTCTCGTAAAGTAATGCGTGCGTGCCGATGATGATGTCAGGTCGATCAACTCCCGAAAGCAAGGGGAGGAAACTCTCGTCCTGACGCGCGCCGGTCCGCAGAGAAAGCTTTACTCCGAGAGGATCGAGCCATTGGCATAATACGGAGTAATGCTGCTCCGCCAGAATCTGGGTCGGCGCCATGAGTGCTACCTGAAACCCGGCTTCCACTACGCGCAGCATCGCGGCCACCGCGACGACCGTTTTCCCAGAGCCGACATCACCTTGGAGTAATCGATTCATCGGCTGCGGCGTCTCTAAATCGCCACGAATTTCGTCGATTACCCTGCATTGCGCGGCGGTGAGCTGAAAGGGCAGAGAAGCGAGGAATTTCTGTTCTAGCTTCCCCTTGCCGGAATGAGCTCGGCCCGTGCGTGTCTTCGCTCGTTTCCGTCGTGCCGCGATCGTCATTTGCAGTGCAAAGAATTCGGAGAAAACAAGATGCTGTCGGGCGGCGGCGAGCTGCGCTTCCGACTCGGGAAAATGAATCTCGTGCAAGGCCTCGCCGCGCGCTCCCTCGACAAAATTTCGAGGCAGCAACGTTGCGACCGAATCGGACGAGATATTCTCGAGCAGCCGGTAGATCACGCTCCGGAGAACGCGCTGCGAAACGCCTTCGGTGGCGGAGTAGATCGGAGTGATGCGCCGGAAGTGAATCGAAATTTCGTCGTCATTTTCGATCACCTCGAAATCGGGATGATCCATGCACAAGCGCTGACCACGCCGCCGCGGTTTTCCGAAGACCACAAGCCGCTGGCCTGTGGCGATCATCTTTTGTACGTAGTGCAGATTGAACCAGCGCAAAACCAGCGGCTGACTCAGTGCGTGCGCTCCAGTTTCCTCGATCGTGGCCTCGAAAATTTTCTTCCAACCTCCGAAACGGCGAAGCTGCGTCTTCGTGACCTCACCGCATAGACAGACGGGGCTTTCGCTTTCCTCTTGCGGAAAACCGGAAAATTCGCGCCGATCTTCGTGCCGCCGGGGAAAGTGAGTAAGCAGATCTTCGACCGTTTCGATGCCGAGACGCCGCAGCGGCGTCAAGCGTGGACGAGCGATCCAGTCGATTTCAGCGAGCGATTGGTGAAGCTCGATCATCGCGGCTGAGCTGCGCGCACCGATTGCACCTGCATCTGCAAGCGCGCTTCGCCTCCGTATTCGTCCGATTGAATCCGAAAAGCCACATCCCAAGGCGGCTCCGGAAGCGGATCAGCGGCGCCATCGAAATAAATAGCGCGCTGGTGGTGACTGCGCTGCCGCAGTCGCAATACAAGATGTTTTTCCTTCAAGATTTGTGGCGGCTGCACCGGTTCCACGCCACGCGCGAAGAAAACCGGCTGCGGGTTGCCGCTGCCGAACGGTTGCAGCATGTCATGCCAGCGCAGCAGCTCACCGGTCAGTTCCGCAAAGGATAGCTCGTGATCGACGTGCAGGCATGCTTGTAGTTGTTCCTTCGTTAGGAGGGCACGCGCTGCATTGCGGAAAGCGTTCCGAAAAGATTCGAGATTCTCCTCACGTATGGTCAAGCCAGCCGCCATCTCGTGGCCGCCGAACTTCTCCAGCCATTCGTTGCATCTCGAGAGCGCCTCCACGATCGATAAACCCTCGATGCTCCGCCCGCTCCCCTTCCCGGTGCCGGACTCGTCAAAACCGATCACAATGGTCGGGCGGTGATATTTCCGGACCAGGCGCGAGGCTACAATCCCAACCACGCCGGGATGCCAGCCGCCACTGCCGACCACGATCGCGGCATCGTTTTCCGGGTCGAAGACATGCGAGACCTGCTCGTCCGCGGCGGCAAAGACGGACTTTTCGACGGTCTGGCGTTCACGATTTTTCGCGTCGAGAAATATCGCTAACTCCGCGGCCTCATT
>JACCXL010000100.1 GCA_013697015.1 Chthoniobacterales bacterium
CCAAGGTGGGAATCGCGACGAAAGCGGAAACGCCGTAGCGGATGGAGTCCGGCGCTCGCTTTTGGCGGAACGTCGCCATGATCGGCGCCGCGCATGTGGCAGCGTTCGTCGCGCTGGTTCGTCTGGGGGACAGCGCGGTCCCGGCCTCGAAAGATATTGTCTGGCTGGAGGCGAACGCGGGTGCTGAGGTCAACGCCCCGGATGCAGCGGCCGCGCCTGCGCCGACATCCACGCCGATCGCCGAATTGGAGGAAGAACCTTTGGAGACGCCGAAAGACGCGCCCGCACTGCCGCCTCCTCCGAGCGATATCTCGTTAGCGACTCCCGCTCCCACGATCACACCGGCGGCCAAGCCGGCACCCACTCCCGAGACCAGACCGAGACCGACTGCAACACCGAGGTTGAGCGTTCCGCCTCGGAAAAAACCAGATCAAAAAACCAAATTGAAAAAGCCGATACCGGAAATCAAGCCGAAGCGAACTCCCAAGCCGAAAGCGAGCGTGAGACTGGCGCGAACCGGCCGTGAGCGTGAAAATTCATCCGCCAAGCATGGGAATGAAGAAAACTCTTCAAGTGGGCGGAAGACAAAAGAAGGCGGTCGCGCCACGAGCGGAGCAGGAGGCTCGGGCGGACCCGCTGGCGGCGCAGCTGCCGCGTCCGAGTTTGCCTGGTACGGCAACATGCTGCACGACCGTTTTTATAGCGCCTGGGTGCAACCGACCAGCGCGGTTCCGCTCGGCGCCAAGATCTCGACGCTCGTGAAATTGCGGATCGAGAAAGATGGACGTGTTTCCAGTTTTGCAATTATCCGGCCGTCCGGAAATGTGATTGTCGATGAATCAGTTTCCGAGGTTGCCAAACGAGTTACACAAGTGGATGCGCCGCCGAAGGGAATCGCCACGCGGGATCACTACGACGTGAATATCAATTTCGAGGTGAACCCGGAATAGGATCCGACGGTATGGCTAAAGGAGCGCGAGCGATTTTCCCTCGCGATGTCTCACCTGGTCCATCGTGCATTGGCGCGGCGCTTTGTCGGGCCGGTAACGCACGATTCTCGTTCCATGGCGAAAGCGCTCGCCGGTGAAGTGATCGTAGGTCACCTCGACGACAGTCACCGGATCGACCGGCTCCCATTCGCCGGTGCGTTCTGTGCTCCAGCGGCTCGGACCACCCGGCGCGTTGCCGGTGAATCCGGGCGCTTTCTTTAACGCTTCGAATCTCTTCGTCAGTTCCCGCCGCTCGTTCGCTTTAAAGGCGGAGGTGAAGCCGACGTGATGGAGCAAGCCTTCTTCGTCGTAAAGACCGAGCAGAAGCGATCCGATCACACGGGCACCTGAGGCGTAGCGAAACCCTCCGATGACGCAGTCGGCGCTGCGAATCTGCTTCACTTTCACCATCGCGGTGCGCTCGCCGGAGGCGTATGCCGCGTCGGCTTCTTTTGCCATAATCCCATCGAGGTTGCCGCCTACTTTTCCGAACCACTTTTGTGCCGTAGCCAGGGTCGTGGTCGCCGGAGAGAGGCGCACCCCTCCCTTCGGCACGAACTGCTGCCTGGCGAATTGCTCGAGCTGCGTGCGTCTTTCGTGCAAAGGAAGCCGAAGCAGCGATCTCCCATTCTCATCAGCGAGCAAATCGAACACAATCAGCATCGCCGGATGGGCCGCGGCTAATTTCTGCACGCGACTCGCCGCGGGATGCAATCGCAATTGCAGTTCGTCGAAAGAAAAGGCGCCGCCGATCGGGATCACAAGCTCGCCGTCGAGCACAAAGCGTTTTGCGTCGAGCTCGGAGACCGCTGCCACGACATCGGGGAAGTAGCGGGCGAGCGGCTGTCCGGCCTTTGACTGCAGGAAGATATCTGCGCGATCGCGGAATACGACGCAGCGAAAACCATCCCACTTCGGCTCATACTGCCAGCCGGCGCCGATGGGAATTTCGTCGACAGATCTCGCCTCCATCGGAGGCAGCGGCGGCTTTAGTTCAGTCGTCATTCTGGGCGGAGCGAAGCGTAGTCGAAGAACCCGCTCGAAGTCACTCAGGCTGTCGTGCCTGGATCCCTCGACTTCGCTCGGGATGACGCGGTGTATCTTCGCGGCGCGAGCTTTGGTGGTCGCTTTCCTTTTCGCGCCGCTCCTGCTACGGCGATGTACTCAAGCTCGCAATTGTCGGTCGCGCAGCGCAGCAACAGTCCGCCGCGGCTCATGTCGCCCCGCCCGACGAAGTCTGCTGGGAAGCGCAGTCGCTGACCAAAAATCTCGAGCAACACCCCGACGTACTTCCCACTCGCCACGCTGCCGAGCAGAACCACGTCGCCATCCGGGCCCAGCGCTTTCGCAAGCTTCCGTGCGTCCCGTTCCAAGGGCATCCGATACCGCGGATCATCTTCATTGATATCGACCTCCGCGAACTCGCGCAGATCATCCAAACCGATTGGTGTCGACGCGTCGATCAAACCGCGCGTAGGCGTGATGACAAGAGCGCCAGGTCCGCCGCGATCCGGCCGGGCGAATGCATTCGCGTAGGCGAGTTTTCCGCGGAAATAGAGGCCGCTGAGAAAGCTGAACACTTCGCCGAGTGTCACGTCGTCGGCCTTTCGCATCCGCCGCGCGAGATCGAACTGCGCGCGTTCGTTCATAATCATTCGTGCGCGCTCGCCCCCCGCGTAGGCGGGGGACAGAAGAAAAACGCGATGAGGCCGTGCGCATCCCATAAAACTCATTTTCAATTCGCAAGCCGACATAAAAACGCGCGCGAATTGGAGTCGTATCTGTTCGCGTTTCGGGCAGGTCCCAGATCGCGCGGAATTCGCAGCCGACGTCATTAATGTTGCTAGGGTCGACTCCAACCCTTGAGTTTCCGACCCCAAGAGCAGATAAACGCCGAGATGAATTGCGTTTGGCCGTTTAAAACTCGCGGCAGCGGTCAGCGCGAAAAACAGGATAGTCCTCTTTTCAACTCAGCAGCTTGTCCGGATTTCTTCTGCGTTGGAGCCCAGAAAGGCGGAACGACATGGCTTTACCAGCAACTCGCCTCCCACGCCGATTTCTGGATGCCGCCGCTAAAGGAGCTGCATTATTTCGATCAAATGAGCAGGTCCAGGCATCCTGCTCGCGGGGAGCGGGGAAATATTCATCCACGCGACCAGCGCGACGTTCAATTTCTGGAGGCAATGAACAAACTGTGTGAGGGGCCCCACATCGATCTCGATAGCTACGCCCAGATCTTTGCGCCCAAGGGGGCCCTGCTCTCGGGTGATATCACTCCGGGCTACTCCATGGTGCCTGATGAAATCATTCAGCGCATCATCACGCATTTTCCAAATCTGAAGGTGCTCTTCCTGGCCCGAGATCCTGTCGAGAGGGCCTGGTCAGAGCTGTGCATGGGAGTGCGTGGTGGAGGGATCCCCCCATTCGACGTGAGTGATTTCGACGAAGTGACTCGGAATTTGCTCCGACCAGATGTAATCTTGCGTTCGTACCCGAGCACGATCGTCGCACGGTGGCGGCGCCATGTTCATCCGGATCGGTTCCGAGTCTACTTCTTTGACGACTTGGAGAAGGATCCTGCTGAATTGCGACGATCCATTATTCAATTTCTCGGAGGCGACCCGGGGGAGCCCAGCCAGCTAAGGGCGAGTGACAAAAGCAATGAGACCAAAGAAAAACTGAAGCTCACTGAGAAGATGCGGTCGCATATCGCTCGATTTTTTGAGCCGGAATTGAAGGCTTGCGCTTCGGAGCTTGGGGGCCGCGCCGGTGAGTGGCCATCGCGATACGGCTTTTCCCTGGTTTTATTTTTCTCCGCGCTGCTCGATAATTTTGATCTCTTTCTGTGGTGTGACTGGGTTCTTTGAACCCTCTTAATCTCCCGTCAAGCGCGCCTCCGAGAGGTCGAGATCGCGCTGGATCCGGCGAAGCGCTTGATCATTGATCAACTGCTCGTTGCGCAACCGAATGATCGTGTACCGCTCCACGGTGAGCGCTTCCTGCTGCAGGCGCTGGTATTGCGGCGTCGCGCCGAGGTATACACCTGCGGAAACTACGGCGAGCACGCCGGAAATATGCATATGCTCTGCCGGCAGATAGGCCGCGAACGGCGTCAGGATCGAGATTGTGATTTGAACCGCGGGGTCGTGCAGATGTTGCTCACCGCTTTCATCGCGACACCGACGAGCAAGTCAAACGCGCACCACCTATTGCGACCCAGACGAAGAGCAATGTGGCGCGTCCGGGGGCAAAATTGCCTGTCGCTAACGCCGCCACCGCAAACTGCAGAACGACCAGAGCTGTTGCATCGTTCGCGAGACTTTCACCGTCAAGGATCACTTCAAGCTGTTGTTGGGACGCCGAAGAGTATGCGCGGCCCAGGCGACCGTTGTCGTCGTCACCAGGACCAGGCCGATCGCCAGCAGCAAAATCGGTCGAAGATTCTGCCGAAAATCTCGTCACGAGGTGAAGATCGCTGCCGGATAAATGAGCAGTGGAAGGAAAAAGAAGAAGACCAGCTCGGGCTCCAGTTTCAGCATCGGCAAATGCGGAATGAAGCTGAGGGCGAGCCCGGCAAGGACGAGCAGAACCGGATACGGCAGCTCGAAATTTTTTGCGACAATTACGAGCGTCTCAACCTGATGCATTGCAGCAGGGACCGCCGCTAGCGGCCGGTCGAAGAAGGTCGCGTCAGTTGTTTAGCGTCGACGCGGGCGCGGTTTGCTTCGAGCTGGGCCAGATGTTTTTCCGACCAGCGACAAATTGCCTGGAGCGGTTCCACGAGTGTGCGTCCGAGAGAAGTCAGAGTGTATTCGACCTTCGGCGGCACGACCGCGTACACCTTGCGCTGCACCAGCCCGTCA
>JACCXL010000111.1 GCA_013697015.1 Chthoniobacterales bacterium
CAGCGATACCGAAAAATCCGAGGACTACAGATGGGATCGCGGCGATGAATTCGATGTACGGCTTGATCAAATTCTGCTCGGGCCGCGTGGCGATCTCACTTACGTAAACAGCGGAGGCGACGCCGAAGGGTACCGCGAGGGCCAGGGCAACGAAGGAAACCATGATCGAGCCGGCGAGCAGCGGCGCAATCCCGTACCAATCCTGCCAGAAACTGGCGGTGACCCAGCGTTTGTCGAACAGGAACGACGTAATCGAGTGGTACCAGCGGACGGGCTTTGCCGAATCCCATTCGCGCAAGCGCTGCGCCTGGCCCGGAAAGCCCGCCACGTATTCGCGCGTGCGCCCGTTGACTTTCTCGAAGGCTTCCTGTGCTTTTCTACTGCTGAGCCGGGGCGCGGTCGCCTGCAGGTTCATCAGAACGGCCGCCATTGTCGCGCACACTTGCTGGTATTTCGGATAACTCGACCGGAGTGCTTCGAGACCGCCGGTCTGACCTTCGGCCGTTGGCGCGGGGACCGTGGCGCCTTCTGTCTTCGTCGACTCGGGCGCCCCCGAGCGGAGAAGCATTTCCTCCTTTAGCGCGACGGCTTGCTCGCCCACATCCGAGACCAGTCCCGCGAGTTCAGTGCCCGCCTCGCTGAAGTCGTTCGCATAGCGGTCGAAAGGAGCCAGCGACACGTTGATTTCATCCGCGGAACGGCTGTTTTTCGGGAAACTGCGCACTTCCCGCAAACGCACCTGACTGAGCGACCGCGATAAGGCCGCGTGCGCATCGGCCTGCTCGCGCATGATGTCGACGTATTCGAGGCCGGCGGCGCGATAAACGCGAAGATTTTGCAGGTTGCCGCCAAAAAATCCGAAGCCCTCCCGGAACAGGAAGAGCGTGATCAGAAGAAGCACCACAATCGCAACCAGCGCATTCCCGCCGAAGAAAAGGCCAATCAGCGTCTCGGAGGTTCGGCCGCGCGAAGTGCGCAACCGACTCGTCGCGAGTGGGCGCGGGGTGATCACCTGGCCTTTCATGGGATTCTGACGATGCGAAGCGCGCCTCCGAGCTTCAATCAATTTAGTGTTACGATTCGGTGACGGACGGATGCGCCGATTGTGCAAAGGCGAGGGCAGTGTTTAGGTGGATGAGTCGCGCTCCGCGCGGCAGAGCCCCGAATGCCAGTGACTGATTCTCCATCGCCTGTATCTGCTGATGAGCCGGTTGCGGACGCCAGCCCGCCGCCGCCGTGCGACCCGCCCTTTTTTTCCGATCCAAAAAACTTCCTGAACCGCGAGCTGAGCTGGCTGGAATTCAACCGGCGGGTGCTGGAGGAAGCGCAGGATGCCACCCAGCCGCTCCTCGAACGGGTAAAATTCCTGACAATTTTTAGTTCCAACCTCGACGAATTTTTCGAGATTCGCGTCGCCGGCATAAAACAACAGATCGAGAGCGAGACGAGCGACGTGGGGCCAGACGGCATGACGCCCACCGATCTCTTCAATGCGATTCAGCGCACCGCGCGTGAGCTGGTGGCAACGGAATATGGCCTCTGGAAGAACGAGCTCATCCCGGCCCTCGCAAAAGCCGGCATCCGCATCCACGACGTCGCGCAGCTGAACGCCAAACGCTCCGCCTGGGCGCACCGCTATTTTCAGCAGGAAGTTTTTCCGATGCTCACGCCACTGGCCGTCGATGCGAGTCATCCTTTTCCGCAGCTCCTAAATAAGAGCCACAATCTGCTGATCCGCGCGCGCGTTGAGAAAGGGGGAGATCTGCTGCACGCGATCGTGCAAGTGCCTCGAGTGTTGTCCCGCCTCATCGCTCTCCCGCGCGGCAAAGGCGAAGACGAGCCGTGGGATTACATCTATCTCGCTTCCCTCATTAAACATCACATCGCCGATCTCTTCCCCGGATTGCTACTCGATGGCGCACACGCGTTTCGCGTCACCCGCAACAGCGATCTCTATATCGACGAGGAAGAAGCGGAAAATCTGCTCCGGACGATTGAACAGGAGCTGCGCCGATCCAGTCGCGGTGACGCGGTCCGGTTGGAAGTGGAATCAGATTGTCCGAAAGAGTTTCGCGAGCTGCTCCTGGAATTTTTTGACCTCGGGGAGGGCGATCTCTACCGCGTGGATAGCCCTCTCAGCATGACGCATCTGGCGTCGCTGGTCGCAAACGACGCTTTTGCACGCTTAAAGGACCGCCCGTTTCAACCGGTGCGCGATCCGGCGTTGCCGCCGCACGCCGACATCTTCGAAGTAATGCGCAAGCAGGATGTGCTGCTGCATCATCCCTACGAAAGTTTCGATCCGGTAGTGGAATTGATCGAGAACGCGGCGCGAGATCCGCAGGTGCTCGCGCTCAAGATTACGCTCTATCGCACCAGCGGCGACTCGCCCATCATCGGAGCGCTCATTCAAGCCGCCAATGCCGGCAAACAGGTCACCGCGTTGGTGGAGCTGCGCGCGCGCTTTGATGAAGCGGCCAACATTCAGTGGGCGCGGCAGCTCGAAGAGTCCGGCGCACATGTCGTTTACGGAGTCGTCGGTCTGAAGACGCACTGCAAAGCGCTCTTGATCGTCCGCCGCGATACCGATCGTCTCCGGCATTACGTGCACCTCGGCACCGGTAACTACCATCCGCGCACAGCGCGTGGCTACACCGACTTTAGTTTGCTCACAACGGCGCCGGAGTTGACCGAAGAAGTAGCGATTGTTTTCAACACCCTTACCGGCTTGGCCGGTTATCCAGGACTGAAGAAACTCATGGTCGCTCCCTTCGATCTGAGCAAACGCGTGCTCGCGTTAATCGAACGCGAACGAGACAACGCCGCGGCCGGCAAACCGGCGCGGATTGTGGCAAAGCTCAACTCGCTCGTCGACCAGGAGATTATCGAGAAGCTCTATCAGGCTTCCTGCGCCGGGGTAAAAATCGATCTGATCGTCCGCGGCATTTGTTGCCTGCGACCGAAAGTCGCGGGCTTGAGCGAAAATATTCGCGTCATCAGCATCGTTGGCCGCTTCCTTGAGCACAGTCGCGTCTATTG
>JACCXL010000181.1 GCA_013697015.1 Chthoniobacterales bacterium
TCGAAGAAGCCGGTCTTCTGGAGCACAGGAGCGCAAACAGCGCTCGCCGTGGCGGAAGTGGAATATCACGACCGCGAAGACACGGCGGTTTATGTGAAGTTTCCCGTCCCAGCCGCGGAAGCCGAAAAGTTTGGGTTACCTGCCGATCGCCCGTTGAGCATCGTCATCTGGACGACGACCCCGTGGACGCTGCCGGCGAATCTCGCGATCGCGGTCTACCCGGATCTTGAATACGAAGTTCTCGGAAACAGCAAAGAGCGCGTGATTATTGCGCACAAGCTCTATGAAAGGTTCAGGCAGCAGACCGGCTTCTTTGCGCCCGAAGGGCTGGATTTCCGCACTGGAAAACAACTCGCCGGCCTCCAGGCGCAACATCCGTTTCTCCCGCGGGCGTCGGTTATCCTGCCGGCGGACTTTGTCACCACCGAAACGGGCACCGGGGCGGTGCACATTGCGCCCGGTCATGGCGAGGACGATTACTCGTTAGGTAGAGCGAACAAATTGGAAATCTTATCGCCGGTTGACGATCATGGTCGCTACACCGATGAAGTCGGGGTTCCAGAGCTGGTCGGGAAGTATGTCTTTGATGCGAATCCGGACATCGTCGCGTTGCTGCGGGAGCGTGGCATGCTCGTCGCGGAGCAGAAGTATCAGCATTCCTATCCCTATTGCTGGCGCTCGAAGACGCCGATCATCTTCCGCGCGGTGGAGCAATTTTTCATTCGCATCGATGAACTGCGCGCGAAAGCACTCGCCGCGATCAAGGAAGTGAATTGGCTGCCGGCTTGGGGTGAGAACCGGATCAGCGGCACAGTCGAGTCGCGTCCGGATTGGGTAATCTCGCGACAGCGCAGTTGGGGCGTGCCGCTGCCTGTTTTCTACTCGGCCGACGGCGCGCCGCTTCTGAACGCCGATTGGATACGCCGGCTCGCGGATCTCGTCGCGCAACGGGGTTCAAATGTTTGGTTCGAACTCGACGATGCGCAGCTCGCGCGCGAGCTCGAGCTGCCGGCCGGCACCATGCACCGCAACGACACGATCGACGTCTGGATCGATTCGGGAGTTTCGCATCAGGCCGTGCTCGCCACGAATCCTGAGCTGCGCGATCCGGCCGACATGTACATCGAAGCCACGGATCAGCATCGCGGCTGGTTCCAGTCGTCTCTCATGACGAGTGTGGCGCTGCACAATCGCGCGCCTTACAAAACCTGCGTCACGCACGGATTTGTGGTCGACGTCGACGGCAAAAAGATTTCCAAGTCTAGCACCTATAACAAGCCCATGGATGCGGCGCATTTTGTTAATAAACATGGTGCCGACATCGTGCGGCTCTGGGTGAGTAGCGTGAACTACACGGACGACGTGCCGTTCTCGGAAGAGATGTTCACGCGGCTCGGCGACACGTATCGCCGGATCCGGAATACTTTACGTATCCTGCATGGTAATCTCTTCGACTTCAATCCAGAGAAGCCCATGCCTAACGAGTCCTTTACGCTCGTCGATCGCTGGATGCGCGAGCGGTTGGGAAACGTGGTTGCGGAGTGCCGCAGGGCCTATGCAGATTTCGAATTCCACAAGGTTTATCACACTTTAAATCAGTTCTGCGCGGTCGATTTGAGCAGCCTCTACGTCGATATCACCAAGGACAGGATGTATTGCGACGCACCGGACTCGCCGCGCCGTCGCGCCACGCAGTCAGTCATGCATGAAGTGCTCGACGCCCTGATCAGATTGCTTGCGCCGATTCTGGTTTTTACGGCTGAGGAAGCCTGGGGATTTCTCGGGCAGGGCGGTTCCGTCCATCTTCAGACCTTCCCGCGACAAAACGGGAGCGCTGAACGGCCGGCGGCTCGAACCATCGACGAATTGCTGAAACTGCGCGGTCTCATCGGTCAGGCCATGGAACGAGCGCGCCAGGAAAAAGTGATTGGCAACTCGTTGGAGGCCGCGGTCGTCTTGCGCTGCGATCGCGCGGAATTCGGCGCGATTGCGGAAACGGAACTCGAGGAGTTTTTTATTCTAAGTGACCTGACGATCGAGAACGCCAGCGAAGCCTCAGCCACCGTCAAGAAAACCGCGCATGCGAAATGCGCCCGCTGCTGGCGTCATCGGCCTACCGTTGGCCAGAGCGACGCGTCCCCAGAATTGTGCGATCGCTGTACGGAAGTCGTCGCAGGAATTACTTCA
>JACCXL010000187.1 GCA_013697015.1 Chthoniobacterales bacterium
TAGCCGGATCCAAAGCGTGTTGATCTGCGGACTAACGACCGTGTTCGCTGCCATGCTCACGCAATCGGAACCGTGGCCGCGCGCCGTCGGCTCCGTCTGGATGGCGAGCGTGTTTGTGAATCTGGCAGCTGCTTTGATTCTCTTTTTCGCCGATGGCCGACGACAACTTAACTGAGCGGCGATCGTTCTCACGCGGCGCATTGCTAGTCCTCGCACTCGCAGCGCCGATGGCAACGATCGCGTTGTTCCGCGCCAATCCTGTGATCGCTCTCGCGCCCCTCTTCGTTTCCCACATGCTTCTGCTCTACGCTACCTTGGCGCCAAACTGCCAATGGTGGGGTCCGGTCCTGCGTTCCTTTGCCACCACCGATCAAGAAGTCTGGCTGACGATCGACGATGGACCTTCGAGCGCGCATACCGAGAAGATGCTCGACCTACTTGAGACTTTCGACGCGCGCGCCACTTTTTTCTTGGTCGGGAGGAAGGTGGAGAGCCGTCCGCACTCGGTAACCGAAATTCTGGCGCGGGGCCATGCGATCGCGAATCATACATTCACACATCCGAGCGGAACGTTCTGGTGTCGCAATCGGCGGACGATCGCGACCGAGATCGATCGCTGTGCGGAGCTGCTTCGATCCGGACCCGATCGACCTGCGCAATTCTTTCGCGCGCCCGCGGGCCAGAAAAACCCATTTTTGCATCCGATCCTGGCGCGTCGCGGTCTGGCGCTCGTGGGATGGACGGTGCGTGGTTTGGATACCGTGCGACGCGATCCAGCGGTGGTGGCGGCGAGAATTGCCCGCGGATTGTCTCCCGGCGCGATCGTGCTGCTGCACGAAGCGCAACGGACGAAACGAAATCCAGACTTTAATCTGCGCTGCCTGGAGTTAACGCTGCAAAGTGCCACGGAGCGTGGTTATCGATTCATTATCCCGACTGCGGGACAACTTCGGACGCGTGCCGCCGGAAAATGAAGAGATGATTGTTGAACGGAGTTCTGCCCCAGAGTGGCTCCGACCGCTGGCTGAATCGACTTGCATCCAGCGCTTCATTGAGACTGGAGCGCGACGGAAAGTGCAGACCATCGCCTCGATTCCACGAGATCAGTTGCGCAAATTTCTCTGCCAAGAGCGTCGCCCAGTAACGAGGTTTCGGCTCGCGCGGGCAGTCGCGTAGCAGCATCATTCCGGCAGGGGCGACGCGATCCGCCAGGCTGCGCAGCAACTGACGTTGAGATGTGGCGCGGAGATAATGCAGCACATCAAAAAGCACGACGTTGCCTTCGAATTCGGGGATCCCGCCCTGCGCGTCACCTTCGAAAAACTCGAGCGCGGAATAGTTGCTGGCGATGCCGGTCGCGATGCGGATCTTGCGTCCGTCACGATCCAGTCCGGTGAACGATTGTCGGCATCCCCGCTCGCGCAAATAAAAGCCGAGCAAACCGACGCCGCAGCCCACATCGAGGATCGGGGACTCTGAGTTGCGCAAACAGTCATACGCTGTCGGGTAAACCGGGTCGGTTCGAAGTTTTGCCGCCACGTAATGGCGGAGCCACCGCGCGGAAAAGCGCGACGCGACGCGGTCGCACGCTTCCCTATGTTCACGGTCGATTTCGGCACGTGCAGAAGAAACCGGCATTGCAAGATGGAGCGTCGGAAGAGGAGCGAGGTGAGCGGAGAATATGAGCTTTAATTAGCCGCTATCGCTACGGATACAGCAAGCCGACATACCACCGCATGAGCGCCTCTCCACAAAACGTCCATCCCAATGCCCCCAAGGCGAGATAGGGACCGAAGGGCAGTTTCGCGGACCAAACGCGCTTGCCGATCAGCATTGTGAAGAGACCAATGACCGAACCGGCAAGCGAGCCGGCGAAAACGCTGAACAGGACCGCGCGCCAGCCGAGAAACGCCCCTATGGCGGCGAGAAATTTCAGGTCGCCACGACCCATCGCCTCGCGCGGAATCTGTAATTCGCGGACGACGCCGTGGATCTTTTCGATCGCGTCGAGCGTCCACGTCTCAGCCCCAGCGCGCACGTCATGATAGTGAAAAGTCAACGTCACGGCACCAAGATCGCGGGCATCGATCTGAGCTGCGTCGCATTCCATGATCAGCAAATCGCTCTCGCGTGCGAAGTGTTCACTCCACGGAGCGCGCTCGTCGCCCACGACGAATTCGGCATCTTCTCCGGCACGGGTCCACGTAAACGCCGTCGGCGCGTTGAGCCGAATCCGCTTTTTTCCAAAAGCGCGTTTCCCCGCTTCGAGCACGATCCACAAGAGGGCGTAGCCGAGCGCAGCGGAAAGTAACGAGGCCAGAACCGCACTCCAGCGCCGATCCGTCATCATCAGCGCAGGGACCGCAGCGCTTGCCAAAACACCTGCGACCGTGCCGCCGATCGTGATCTCGTCAGGGATGATGAAATGTTCGAAGTCGATGAAGGTCGCGACAATCAACAAGCTCACCAGGATCCAATAGGCGATCGCTACGGACCACGGGAAGTAGAGCCACACACTCAGGAAGAGCAGTGCCGTCAATAATTCGACCGCAAAATATCGGAAGGCGATCCGGCTGCCGCAGCTCGCGCAACGGCCGCGCAGAAGGAACCAGCTCAGCAGCGGCAGATTGTGTTGCCACGGGATCTGCTTCTTGCACGCGGGACAAAACGAACGGCGCGGTTCGTTGACTGATAGACCTAGCGGCAGCCGGTAAATACAGACATTGAGAAACGAGCCGACCGTGGCGCCGAGCACGAACGCGAGCACCCGGGAAAACCACGCGTGCGAGCCTAACGAAGCGTCCACCGCCATCACGCTAGTCTTTTGCGCGCTCTGCGCTGCATGAACCAGGCGATCCAGATGCAACTTTCGTAGAGCAGACACATCGGCAATCCGAGTGCCAGCAGCGTCAGGATATCGGGAGTGGGCGTGATGATTGTCGCCAGGACGAAGATGAGAACAATCGCGTAAGGTCGCGTGCGGGCCATGAATTCATAGGTCACAAGCCCGAAGCGAACCAAAGCCAGAACGACGACCGGCAGCTCGAAGGCGAGACCGAAGCCAAGCGTGAAGCGCGTGACGAAGGAATAATATTCCTGCACGGTCCAGGCCGGCGTCCAACCAAGCGACTGCGTGTCGTGGAAGAAAAATAAAATCGTTTTAGGGAGCAGCCAGAAGTAACAACAGACCACGCCAAGAAGGAAAAGAGCGAAGCTCACGAAAACAGCCGGCAGCACAAATCGCTTCTCGATCGCTGTCAGAGCGGGCAGGACGAACTCGGCGAGAAAATAGAGTAATAACGGGAACGACAGGACGATCCCGGCGTAGAAAGCGAGATGAAACGAGATCGTGATGGAGTCGGTGATTCCGAGAGCGCGGAGAGCGCCGATTTTCGGATCGACCACGTGCAGAGGCGCCTGCATTACACGGACGAGCAAAGATCGGCACGCAAAGCAAAGAATCATCGCGATGACCAG
>JACCXL010000199.1 GCA_013697015.1 Chthoniobacterales bacterium
ACCCAGAGAACGACGTTGGCATACTGCGAACTCTTGGCGGGCGCGCGCAGCTGAAGTTTCCAGCAGTTCCGCGTTCGGATGGAATCTTCGCCGAGCACGCGACCATCAGGCCAATAGAGAAACTTCAGCGCCAGATCTTCGTAGGTCACCGCCGTTCCACGGACCTTGCGATCAAATTGCGCGGGCGTGATTTTCGCCACGCCGCTGCTCGAAAGCTCCTCCAGCCGGGAGTCGTTCTCGCCCAACCGTAGTTGCAGCGCTTCGGCCGGATTAGCGAAACTGTATTTGATGATGGGCCCCGTTTGCGTGAGGCGGAACGGCACGACGATTTCGTTTTCGCGCAGCTGGCCCTGTAAATCGATCTCCTGCTGCGTCTGCTGCATTCGCACCGAGGCCAGAATCGCTTGCGCGGAAGGAGCTTGCGGCGCTGCCGCCGGCGTCCCTTCGGCTGCTCGGACGAGTGTGCACGCAACGACGAAGACCCCCGCGATGACCGCATGAATCGCTTGTTTCGCGAGGCGATGCTCCCTATCGTGCCGGGCTGCCTGGCAGCCGTTCGGCGCGCGATGGATCAGCTTATTTTTCATCAAATCAACGAGCGGTGGACGAGCCCTGCGCTCGACTTGTTCATGGCTGGCCTTAGTAACGCCGAAATCTGGAAGCCGTTGCTCGTGCTGGTCGTGCTGTATGCGCTATTCTTTGGCGGATTCAAGGGCCGCGCATTTCTTTTTTGCCTGCTCGTGTCGCTCGTCATCGCCGATCACTTCGTCGTCGATAGCCTGAAAGCAGTGATCGATCGCCGGCGTCCCAAGCAAATGCAGACCGTGCGGATGGTGGAACTGCAGCGGACCCGACCGGCGTTCCTGACTCTTTTCCGAACACCGACAATTCGGTTTTCCGATGAACGGGACCGGAAGCGCTCGGGTCCGTCATTTCCCTCGGGACACACAACCAACAACGTCATCATCGCGGTCTGCTGCGCGCTTTTTTTTCGTCGCTGGGGGTGGCTCTACTTCCCTGTCGCCGCCCTCGTCGGATACTCCCGCATTTATCTCGGCGCCCATTGGCCGAGCGACATTTTGGCGACGGTATTCATGGCGACTGGCATCGCACTGGTGACGGTGGCGCTCCTCGATGCGATCTGGAAGCTGACCACGCGGAGGTGGATGCCGGTAGTGTTTGCCCGTCATCCCCGGCTGGTTGAACCACACGCGTTATGACGAGAAGCCGGGCTGTCTGGATCTTTCTCGCGCTGCTAACGGCGATTCGGCTGGCTTTGCTCGGAACCAGTGAACTCACGGGCGACGAAGCGCATTACTGGATGTGGTCGCAACGCCTCGCGCCATCCTACTTCAGCAAGGGGCCAGGCATCGCGTTCGTCATTTATGCGGGCACAGCGCTCTTTGGCGACTCCGAATTCGGCGTTCGTTTCTGGAGTCCGATCCTTGCCGCTGGCACGAGCATCCTCCTGTTTTACTTCGCACGACGTCTCTTCAGTGAAACGACGGCGTTCTGGACGGTCATCGCGCTTAATGTCACGCCGATCTTCAACATCGGCAGCTTCGTCATGACGATCGATCCGCTTTCCATTTTCTTTTGGGTGGCGGCGATGTTCGTTTTCTGGCTGGCCGTTGAAAAAACACCCGACTTCACGCTTTGGTGGCCACTCGCCGGTTTATGCGTCGGACTCGGTTTTCTCTGCAAATACACAAACGCGTTGGAGCTTGTCTCAATCGCGCTCGTCCTGGCGCTCGCTCCGCGCCTGCGTCGCGAATGGAAGCGCCCTGGTATTTATGCGTTGCTCTCTGTTTTCGCGCTTTGCACGTTACCGCCAATCATTTGGAACGCGCAGCACGACTGGATCACCCTCGCGCATCTGCGCACGCGCGGCAGCCTCGATGAAGCGCCAGGCTTCCATCCGCTCGAGACGCTCGTCTATCTCGGCGAACATTTCGTCACCTACTCGCCGCTCTTGTTCGGCGGTCTCATCATCGCGGTGATGGCGAACCGGCGTCGCTTTCGCCAGCAATTCAAAGTGCTCTTTCTCGTTTGGTTCGGTCTGCCGGTCTTCGTCTTTTATCTGCTGCTCTCCTTAAACAAAGCGGCTGCGCCAAATTGGGATGGCCTCGCCTTTCTCAGTCTGGGCGTCCTGGCTGTCTCCTACTGGCGCGAGCGAATCGAGACGCGAGCGGGTCTGAAATACGGGGCCGCCGTCGCGTTGTTGCTCGCGCTCGGAATGAGCGCGCTGGCGCTGGACTCCGATGTTCTGCGAACGTTTGGCGTGGACGTGACGCGACGTGTTCCAAGTGATCGGATGCGCGGATGGAAGGCAGCCGCGGCCACGGTCGAAACATTGCGCCGCGAGGTTGAAGCCGAGACCGGTGCACGGCCGTTCGTCATCGCGGACGAACGCGATCGTGCCTCGGAGTTCTCCTTTTACTTCCGAGATAAGCGAGCGGAAGGACCGGGCCATCCGCTGGTTTACATCCCGGAGTCGCAGGACATCGTGAACCAGTTCTCGTTCTGGCCCCGCTACGACGAATTCGTCCCGTTGGCGCCGGGCAGCAGCCGGCCCGACGGCGAAGTTTACACAGAAGAGAATGGCGTGAATCCGTTCCTCGGACGCACCGCGCTTTATGTGCAGGCGAATGGCAAGGAGCGCGTGCCCCACCACATTCGAGTCGCGTTTGAATCGACCACTCCGCTCGCCACCATCGAGGTGCGGCGTTTCGGTCGCATCCTGCGCGAGCTGCGCGTTTTCGTCTGTCGGAACTACCGCACTCTGCCGCTATGAACGGCGCATCTCCGGCTGTCTCGGTTGTAGTTCCTCTCTATAACGAAGAGGAAAACGTCGCTCTTCTACAGACGGAAGTAGCCGACGCGCTGACTGAGGTCGATTACGAGCTGATTTTTGTCGACGATGGCTCGACCGATCGGACCGTCGTGAATATTGGAGCGCATCCGAGCGTCCGTGTTATCCGCTTTGTACAGAACGCCGGGCAAAGCGCTGCGATTTACGCGGGGCTGCAGGCCGCGCGCGGCAAAACCGCGGTGTTGCTGGACGGTGATCTGCAGAACGATCCCCGCGATATTCCGAAACTGCTGGCGAAGATCGAGGGCGGGGCTGACCTCGTCTGCGGCTATCGCGCGCGACGTAAAGACACGTTGTTCAAGCGCCTGATGAGCCGGGTGGCAAACTTCATCCGCAGCCGCTTCACAAAAGACGGCGTGCGCGACACCGGCTGCACCTTGAAAGCGATGCGGCGCGAGTGCATCGACGCGCTCGTGCCATTCAAAGGGATGCACCGCTTTATTCCAGCCCTGATCAAAGGCGCCGGCTTTCGCCTCGTGGAAATTCCGGTCAACCATCGGCCCCGAAAGTTCGGCGTCAGCAAATATGGTTTT
>JACCXL010000215.1 GCA_013697015.1 Chthoniobacterales bacterium
CGGAAGGACAAGGTCGGGCCGAATCTCCGCGAGCGGAGCGAGGACGAATCGCCGCCCGATCATCCGCGGGTGGGGTATCTGAAGCGTATCCGTCGCGAGCGTCATGTGACCGAAGTAAAGCAGGTCGAGATCGAGCGCGCGAGATCGGTTGCGCGCGTGCTTCTCCGGACGACCATGCGCGTCTTCGACCGCGCGCAAGTCTCGCAGCAATGTCTCCGCATCAGCGTTGTATTCGAATTCGAGCACGGCGTTGAAGAATTTTCCGGCGTTCATCTCACAATCGATCGGTTCGGGTTCGTAGATGGATGAGGATACGACCGGTCCGCTCACACCTTCAATCAAACCGACAGCCGCGCGCGCATTTTGCATCGCAGCCAGGCGATCCCCGAGATTGGAGCCGATGGCCACTCCCGCCCTCATCGCCGGCGATCCAGCCCCAGCACATCCTCCATTGTGTAAAGCCCCGGTTCGCGGTGCACGATCCAACGCGCGGCGCGGAGCGCACCAACGGCAAAGGTTTCGCGGCTCGATGCCTTGTGCGTCACCTCCAGACGTTCCCCCGCTCCGGCGAACACGACCGTGTGCTCGCCGATCACGTCGCCGGCCCGCACCGAATGCATCCCGATCTGCTGAGCGGGACGCGCACCCACCATTCCTTCCCGGCCGTGGACCACATCTCCGCCGGTCCATCCGCGCGCGGCGGCGACAATCTCACTAAGGCGTTTCGCAGTTCCGCTGGGCGCATCGCGCTTCAACCGATGATGTGTCTCAATGATTTCGACATCGAAGCCATCTTCCAGAAGTTCCGCCGTTTTCCGAACGAGAAAAAAGAGGGCGTTTACCCCTACGCTGAAATTGGGCGCGAGAACGATTGGCACGACGGTCGCCGCGCGCCTCATCGTTGCGCATTGATCAGGCGAATGCCCGGTGGTGCCGATCACAAATGGTTTTTTCTCGGCGACACACGCATCGCAAATAGTTTCGGTAGCGTCCCTGTGGCTGAAATCGACGACTACGTCGGCATCCCTGGCGGCGGGAGCGATTGCGTCGCCGCGTTCACAGGATGCGGAAATGATGACGCCGCTCTCCGGCCCGGCGGCGTCTACGATCGCCTGGCCCATTCGTCCCTTCGCGCCGATCAGCGCGATGCGCACCGGGCTTTCCATCAGGCCGCCCGCTCGAAATCAGCCAGCGTGTTCCGCAGACGTTCCTGATTCGCGGCCGACATCTCGCAGAGCGGCAATCGGCATTCCGCCGACATTTCGCCGCGCCAGGCAAGCGCAGTTTTTACCGGGACCGGATTCGGTTCAATGAACAAATCTTTGAAGATGCGGTGCAGCTGGCGATGAAGTTGCCGTGCTCGATCAAGCTTTCCCGAAGCGAAGGCTTCGACCATCGCGACCACTTCTCTCGGCAGCAGATTGGATGCGACACTCACCACACCGACCGCACCCACGGCCATGAATGGGAGCGTCAATCCATCGTCTCCGCTCAGGATTGTGAAAGCGTCGCGCAAGCGCGCCGCCAGATCGCTCACGCGCTCCACGCTCCCGCTCGCCTCCTTAATCGATACAATGTTGCGACAGGCGCCCGCCAAACGCTCCACCGTGTCGGCTGCGATGTCGACACCGCAACGGCCGGGAATGTTGTAGAGCATAATCGGGAGAGACGTGTTTTGCTCGATCGCCTCGAAATGCCGGAACAATCCGTCCTGGCTCGGCTTATTGTAATATGGCGCCACCAGGAGCGCGCCATCCACCCCGAGCTTCTCGGCCTCCTGCGTCGCTTCGATCGTATGCCGGGTGGAATTCGATCCCGTTCCCGCCAGCACCAAGCATCGCTTGCGCGCCGTCGTAACTGCGAGACGAATCACCTGGGCACGTTCTTCATGCGACAATGTTGGCGACTCGCCGGTCGTTCCCACTGCCACGATGCCGGTAACGCCAGCCGTGATTTGTCCTTCGATCAGTTTCTCGAATGCGGGCACGTCCACGGCCCCGCCGCGGAAAGGCGTCACGAGAGCCGTGAAAGTACCGCGGAACATTTTAGCCGGGGGACTCAACGCGAAATCAGAGCCGCATGGTTCCTTCAAACGCGAAATCTGCCGGACCCGTCAGCGTAACGTCGCAGAACTGCATGCCCTCCCTGGCGAAATCAACTTTGAGCTCTGGGCCGCCGCGAACCAGGACTCCGATCGGCCCAGCCACTTCGTGCGTGGCTGCAAAAATCAACGCGCTCGCCACCACGCCCGTGCCACAGGCAAGTGTCTCGTCTTCCACACCACGCTCATAAGTGCGAATCGCGATCCGGTTGTCGGCACGCTCTTCGCTGAAATTTACATTTGCTCCTTTTGGCTCAAACATCGGATGGCGCCGAATCGACGCGCCGATTGAACGTACATCGACGTCCGCGATTTTGGGAACAGGCACAACCACATGTGGCACTCCGCTGTTGATGTAATGCGCGCGAACGGTCGCACCGTTTGCCTCGATCTCCAGATCAAGCCGGAGATCCGACGGAGCGCTCATGCGCAAGCAAACGAGCTCCCCCTCAATCTGAGCGCCGATCACGCCGGCCGGCGTTTCGAACGAAAGCTGCTCGAAAGGGCCCGCGACGTGGCTCGCAAAACGCGCGAAACACCGGGCGCCATTCCCGCACATTTCCGCTTCGCCTCCATCGCTATTGTAGTAGCGCATGCGGAAGTCTGCGCCATTGGAGGGACGTTCCAGGACGAGCACGCCGTCCGCTCCGACTCCACGGTGTCGGTCGCAGATCCGGGTAATCTGCTCCGCCGTGAGCCGCAAATCGCCAGCGCGGTTATCCAGCAGAACAAAGTCATTGCCTGCGCCATTCATTTTTGTGAAACGGAGCATGCGCACTCGTTAACACAGCGAAGCCGGAAAGCCAACCATGACGTGGTCGTAATCAGTGGGAACTTGGATTTCCTTCTTGGCCTCGCAAAAGAGCAGTTGAACCGGCGCAACGAAATCTCTCATGTCCATTTCTATCTTGATAAGAGGATTCGTCCTTGGTTGGTCGGTGGCCTGGCCTCCCGGCCCGGTCAACGCCGAGATGCTGCGCCGGAGCGTGCTGCCGCTCGCTCGCGGAGGAGGATTTGCGGCCGCGTTCTTGATCGGGCTGGGCGCCTGCACGGGAGATTTCCTTTGGGCGTTTGGAGTCGCATCGGGCGCGGGCGCTCTCATGAACACGCCCAAGATTCGCGCTGCCCTGAGTGTCGTAAGTCTGGGGTTGCTATTGCTTCTAGCCGTCACTTTCGCGCGCAACGCGTGGCGAACTTTTCGGGAAAAACCGACAATCTCGACTGTCGGGGAGAAGGCGGATGCGAACCGTGGCGCGCGGCGCAATCACCTTCGAGGATACTTTCTTGGCTTTACCATGGCGGTCACCAGTCCGTGGAACCTTGGCTTCTGGCTTGCGGTCATCGGTGGCCAACAGGCTGAAACCACGCAACAGACGCTGACCGGATCACTCACCCTGGCGGCTTCGGTCGTTTTCGGGGCGGCGACTTGGGGATTAGTTTTGTGCCTGGTCGCGCGTCATGGCGGGAGACTGTTTGCCCGGCCGAGCTGGCAGGTAACTACGCAAGCACTCACGTCGGCCATCATGCTCTTCTTTGCCGCGAAGCTGGCGTTACACCTGCGCTGATCTTTCTACAACGGCAATCGCTGCACGATCGCATCCCGCAGCTTTTCGGGAGGCGCGATCTCGCCTTTTTCGTTCACCGCTCCCCACTGGCTTGCGCCGTTGTAATAAAAAGCGCCTTCCACGATCACGCCGAGCGTTGGTTCGTCCCAGATTGGCTGTTAATATACTTCGTCTCTTCATTTCATTCCTCCGGGCTGCTTCGTTGCGGCGGCCAGAGGCCGCACGAAGGATCGAACTCCTTCTTCCAGTCCCATCGAATCAGTGAGCTTGGAGATTCTCTCCACAATTGCGCTGCCTACGACCACCGCATCAGCGATTCGCGCAACTTCCGTCGCCTGCGGCGCAGTCGAGATTCCAAATCCGACCGCGATCGGGAGTTTCGTATGCGAACGAATGAGTCCGACTCGCTCGGCCACGGATGATTCGACTGTTGCGCGCGCCCCGGTTACGCCCTCGCGCGACACGTAGTAAATGAATCCGCGTGCGGAGGCCGCGATCGTCGCGATTCTCGCTTCGGGAGTAGTCGGCGCGATCAATCGGATGTGGAAGAGTGAGTCGGTCGCAGATTGGTCAGTCTCCTCATCCGGCGGCAGATCGAGGATCAATAAGGCATCGGCGCCTGCCTCCGTCGCCGCACTGTGAAATTCTGCCCAACCGAACTGCAGAATCGGATTCAGGTAGGTGTAGAGCACAATTGGGATGTCAGATTGCCGGCGAATGGAACGGACGCAATCCAGCACCCCGCGCGTCGTCGCCCCGGCCGCGAGGGCGCGCTGCGCGGCGAGCTGATTCGCGATCCCATCGGCCAGCGGGTCGGAGAACGGCAGCCCGAGTTCCAAAATGTCCGCGCCTGCTTCTTCCAGCGCGGCTGCGATTCGGCAGGTTGCGTCCAGCGTCGGATCACCGGCGCAGATATACGGAATGAACGCGGTCTGGCGTTGGGCGCGAAGTCGCTCGAAGCAGAGATCGATTCGGTTGCTCACGCGGTCGAAATCTTCGATAGAAGAGGTATTCTGAACAGCGTTTTCTCATTCGACTCTTCGGCCGGCGGACGGGCAGAATTGTCCGTCATGACGGCTCGCGAACCGACGCTAACGATCAACGAGATTTATCCTTCGATTCAGGGCGAGAGCACCTGGGCAGGGCTGCCCTGCGTATTCGTCCGGCTGACATTCTGCGATCTGCGTTGTTCTTACTGCGACACGGAATATGCGTTTTACGAGGGGCAGAAACGCTCTCTCCGCGAGATCGTTGCCCAGGTTCTCGAGCATCGAATCCCGCTCGTCGAGGTCACGGGCGGCGAGCCGTTGCTGCAAAAAAATGTCGGACCGCTCATGACGATCCTGGCAGATGCTGGCCTGACCGTGCTCTTGGAAACGAGCGGGGCGCACGATATCGCTGCGGTCGATCCCCGGGTTCACCGCATCATGGATTTAAAAACGCCCGGGAGCGGTGAATGCGAGCGCAATCTTTTCTCAAACATCGAACACCTCACGCAACGCGACGAAGTGAAGTTTGTCATCGGCTCGCGCGAAGACTACGAATGGTCTCGCGAACAGACAGGTCGATTCGCGCTTTCGGAACGCTGCCGCGCCGTTCTGTTTTCGCCTATCTTCGGCCGGATCGATCCGCGGGAAATTGTGGAGTGGATCCTCGCGGACAGATTGCCCGTTCGTTTCCAATTGCAGATACACAAATTCATCTGGACGCCGACAGCGCGCGGAGTGTGACGACTCCTGTCATCCCAAGGCGCGCAGACGCCGAGGGACCTCGCAACTGGTGTCGAGCGGCTCCTTAAAACGAGATGCCGCGATCTCCCTGTGTGAGGTCCCTGGCCGTCTGCGCGGCTCGGGATGACATCCAAAAAACGCGTGCGACTATTCAAGCATGCGCGTCCGGCTCACGAAAGACTTCGGCTTCGAAGCTGCGCAAACCTTGCCGAAAGCGCCGCCGGACCACAAATGCCGCCGGATGCACGGCCATAGTTTCAGACTCGAAATTTCCGTCGAGGGCGACGTCGATCCGGCGACGGGATGGTTTTACGATCACGCGGAAATCACTCAGGCGATGAAGCCGCTTCTGCGGCAGCTCGATCACTCCTACTTGAACGACATCGCCGGGCTGGAGAATCCGACGATCGAAAACATGGCGGCATGGTTTTGGGGAAAACTCGCACCGCAATGCGTCGGTCTGTGCGAGATCGTCGTGCACGAAACGCCGACCGCACGCTGCGTTTATCGCGGTGATTAGTTGGTGCTTCGGCGCGCGAACCGTTCCCGTTTCAACGGCAGAGCGGCGTTGAGCGACAACACGATTCGCCGTTTCCTCGACCATCTGTTCGAGCACACGCGCAGGCGTGTGTTCCGCCGGTGCAATCTGTTTCACCCGGCCGCGTGCATCCGGCGGAACCATTGGGATGAAAAATCGTCCAGCAGATTATGGGAGCCATTTTCACAGACTTTTCTGGGAGTATTTTGATCTGTGAATCTGTGGATAAAAAAAGCTCCATTCTGCGTTCGTGGGTCGATCCTTCGGCCGCGATCAGCGCGGAGCAGCGTCGCCAGAACCCATCCTGGTTGATGCCGAACGCAGGTAAAATCCTTCGTCCTGCCTGTAGCTCGGGCTGAGCGTCTGATCGTAATTGTAAACGATCGCAATCGTATTTTGAGGAGTAACTAGAGCGCGCGCCATCAGCGTTTCAGCTGCGCGATAAAGTCCGCGAACAAGGGCGCGTAGAGCGCGTGCCGCTCGGGATGATATTGCACCGCAAGCGCGTAGGGGTAATTGCGCAAACGCATCTGCTCGATCACATCATCCGTCGCGCACCACGATTCCACTTCGCAGCCGTCCGCGGGGCGATCAACCGCCTGATGATGCGAGCTGTTTACTTTCGCGAAACGCACCTTCGTCGCGCGATCATTTCGCAGTGGCTGGATGTTCCCGTCGCGCATCGCAGTGCCGTTGTGGGCAGGAATGTCGAGTCGCAACGTGCCGCCGAGTGCGACATTGAAAAGCTGCATGCCTTTGCAGATCGCCAGGATGGGCAGTCCGCGCGACATGGCTTTCCGAACGGCGTCAAGTTCCCACCGATCACGCTCGAGATCCGGATTCTTGATGACCGAGGCATCGCGCACAGGCTGGTGCAGGAATGCCGCAGAAATATCGGGGCCACCGGTCAGGAGCAAACCGTCCGCATCGTCCAGGGAAACGAACCGCGTCCGCGCATTTCGCATGCGGACAGATGGCTCCCCTGCAAAAATCGGGCGAAACCATTTCGCGTCCGACTGGCGCATCCAGGTCGCGAGTTTGGGCACGGCGCAGTTTGCGACCCGTGCTTCACATTGTAAATAGGGTGCGCGTGACGACCACCGAACCTGCTGGGAAAACTGAGATGTGGCGCGCCGAACTGGAACGAATTGCGTGCGCTGGAAAGGCGTCCGCGTTCGCGCTTGTCCTGCACGATTTTGAGACCGGGCTGCATTTCGCGATCGACGACCGAAAGCAGTTTCACGCTGCGAGCACGATCAAGGGCGCAGTGCTATTCGCCTTGTTTCGCGCGATCGACGAAGGACGGCTTCGCGCGGACGCTCCGTTGCATGTGCGCAACCGTTTCTACAGCGCGGTCGATCGTGCGCTCTTCCGCGTCGATCCGGAATCCGACGGTTACCCGGAGCTTTATCGCTCGATCGGCCGCACCGCCAGGATCATCGATCTCGCGGAATGGATGATCGTTTCGAGCAGTAATCTCGCCACCAATCTCTTGCTCGATCTCGTGGGAGTCGAATATGCCACGAAAGTTCTGCGCGACGCGGAGGTCCATGGCATCGCGCTGCGCCGCGGCGTCGACGACGAGCGTGCATTTGAGCACGGCCTCAATAACGAGGTCACCGCCGAAGGATTGTTCCAGCTTTTTGCGGCGCTGCGCGGCGACGCTCTTTCAAAACAAAGCCGCGAACGCGCCATCCACATTCTGCTTGGGCAACGCTTTACTTCCATGATTCCGGCCGGATTGCCCGCGCACGCCAGTGTGGCCCACAAGACCGGAGAAATCTCTACCGTGTGTCACGACGCCGGCATTATTTATCTGCCGGAACGCGAGCCATACATACTCGCCGTGCTCACGGAATCGACCGCTGAGGGCGACCGCCGCCGCGACACGGTCGCCAAAATTTCCGAAGCGATCTACAAGCTCGCGATTCAACGGGAGGTGGCGTCCACGTGAATTTTTCCGAACTGCGCACGGTCGACGGCTTATCGCTCTCGGACGAACATCGGGCGCTTTTGCGCCCCGGCGAACCGATGGCGAATGAAACCGGCATTGTGCATCACCTGCCCCGCTTCTTTTTCGAGGTCCCAAGCTGGGACGACGCGAAAGAGACTCGCATCGCGCCGCACTTCCGTCTGTCCGAGCTGACGATGGTCGATTGCCGCGAATCGGATCTCTTGCTGCAAGGTTTTCCGCATTATGTGCCATGCGCGATCGCGGTTCTGGCGCGTTATCTGGAAGATTTTCGAATTGAGGTCAGCGCTTCGGTTTATGTCGCCGCGAATGGCGGATATCGATCGCCGGCGCACGAATTTAATGGACCCGCGAATACCCACCATTGGGCCACCGGAGTCGACATCTACCGGGTTGGCGACACTTATTTGAACGACGCAAAATCGATCGAGAAATATCGCCGTGCGGCCGAATCGCTCGGCTCCGAAGTTTTCGCGAAGCCTTATTGCGAAGGGGATGATCATCTTCACTTCGATCTCGGATTTCTCGAGCTCACGCCGCGCAAGCAGCGAAAACGGATAGGAGCGTGAAGAGAAACGGGCACACAAACGCCGGCTCGCAACGCGGCGCCGCGAGATTTTTTCCGCCGCGTCCGGTGATGGGATTGGAGGCCGAGTTCCAGCTAATCGTCGACGGCGTGCGGCAGCGCCCGGAGGAAATTTTCGGCAGCCCAACGCAACTCGTGCGCCGCAAAATGATCCCGCGGACAGGCCGCTCGTTTCAGCTGCCGGCGGGCGGGGCGATTTATTTCGATACCGGCGTGATCGAAGTCGCGACGCCAATTGTCGAGCTGGAACCGGGTTGCTGTTATCGCGCCACGCGCCTGCTCTGGGAACAGATTCGCTACGTCCGGCAGGAGCTCGATCGCTGGAGTCTTCGACACAAATGCGACTGCCGCCTGCAAGGATTCAGCGCGCACTACAATTTCTCGTTTCCGACGAACCGAAAATCGCGGAAGCGCAACTCCACAACTCTCGGCTTTCTGCTCGCGCACATTTTGCCGGTCCCGGTGATGTTGCTCGCCACAAATCGAAAAAGCAGCGCGATCGGCGTGCGCCCGCGCCGCACCCGGCTCGAAGTGACCACGGACTTCACACCCGACGCCGCCTTGATGCTCGCGACCTCCGCATTCGTCGCCGGAACGGTCGAAACCATGTTGCAGTGGTCCGACTACGGGCTTCGACAAATCGCGGCACACGATCTCCCGCGGCTGATGCCGTTCCGGTTACGGAAACATTCTTCCCGGCGTGGGTGGCGGATGCTCTCGCGCTCGGTCGCGCAAAATCCATTCACCGCCGATATCAACGCGCCGATCTGGAGCTTGCGCGACCGCCGTAGCCTGTCGCTCCGTGAGATCGCGGCGGAAACTGTGCGCCCGTTCGAGCACGAAATACGGCGTTTGAGCGATGCGACTACGCTCGAACATATCAAAGCCGTTTTCCGCGGCGACGCGCGTTCGCTTTTGGATTTCAACGAACGCCCGGACGCCTACGAGGACGCGGGCCGCACGATTGATTGGAATCGGCGTCGCGTCCGCCGCTGGTCACGCTCCGCTTATGAGCGCGTGATACATCGCGTGATCGAACGCAAAGCGATCCAGATCGGCGGCAAGCGCTATACCGTGCAGCGCATGCAAGGTTGGTATGAGGTCGTTTTCCGGGAGACGAAAACCGGGCGGCGCCGAGTCCTGAACCTCGATGAGCTGGTCGGCCTCACGAAGGGCAAGCGAGCAGCGGCGGCGCGGAAACGGCGCACTCCTGCCTGACAAACGCCGCTACAGCCCCAGCGATTCGCCCACATATTTGGCGGGCGGACTGCCGAAAGCGAGGACGCTGTCGTTATACTTCTTGAGATTGAATGAAGCGCCTGCTTTCGCTTTCGCGCGATCACGCAGTTCGAGCTGCTCCGTCACGCCAACAAAATAAGTCGAAAGCTGGGTGGAGGTAAGGCGAGCGCGCTTCCATTTTGCGACGGCTTCACCTTCCTGCTGAAAGCCTTCTTTCATCATCAGAGTCATCGCGTCCTGTTCGCTCATGTTATGCGCGTGAATTCCCTGGTCGATGAGGGCGTTGCAGATCACGCGCAGTCGCATTTTCAACTGCTGCATTCTCACTTCCGGTCCGCCGTATCCGGATTCCGCCATCATCTGCTCAGTATAAACCGCCCAGCCTTCGACGAACGTGCCGCTCTGGAAGATTGCACGCACCAGCGTCGGCGCTTTGAATTCATTGGCATGCGCAAGCTGCAGGTAATGACCCGGCATCGCTTCGTGCACGGTCAGGTCGCGCACCATAAAATTGTTGTACTCGCTGAAGAAAGTCGCCTTGCGCTGCGGCGACCAATCGCCCGGTGTGGGCGCGACCGCGAAGAACGTTTTGCCGCCCTGCTCCAGCGGCCCGGGTGAATCGCAGTAGGCGATGGCCGTCCCGCGCTTGAACTCCGGCATGACGATGACGTCGAGCGGTTTTTCGGGAACGCTCACGAGATCGTGCCTCTTCACGAAATCCGTCGCTTCGTTCACGACTTTTTGCGCGTAACCAACAATCGTGTCGTCGTCCGGATGTTGTTCGGCCAGCTTATCGAGAACGCCGGTCGTGACTTTCTTTCGATCGCTCAGTGTCGCCTCGTCGGCGGTTGGAAAATATTTCTTATAAAGCGCCAACGCGGTTTCATAGATCGTTTTTTGCGTTTGCTCCAGGTCCGCGTGTGCGCGCCGCATGATCTCTTCCATCGAAAGATCGGAGGCCAGGGCAAAGCGGAGCTTCTTTCGGAACTTGTCGGCGCCTAACCGAAAATCGCCATCCGATCGCGGAAGAAGATCGATCTGCAGCCATTTTTTGTAATCATCCAGCGCCGCGGCGGTTTTTTCTTGCAGCGGAACCAGATCCTTTCGCAGCTGTGGAGCTTGCTCGAGCAAGGGATTCAATCCCTCGCGCACAAGCGATACTGCGCCTTGGGTTTGCTCAATCGCTGTCTCCGTATGCACTTTCGGAGCATGCTGCAGATTGGCTTTCGCCTGGGCGATAACCGCAGGGATGGCTTCCATCCGTTTGCGGAGATTGCCGACACGCTGGTCAGCTGGTGCAAAATCACGGGCGACCAGCAGATAAAGACTGTTCGCCAAGCTTTCGTTGTAGATGAGCGGGTTCCAATCCGCTTCTTTCAATTCCTCTAAACCGAATATCTCGTTATCGACATTTTCCTTGAGAAGCCTGACATCGACCTTATTCGGGCCAGTGAGTTGCGAGAGATCGCTTAGATCCTCGAGTTTGGCGCGAAAACCTTTGGCTCGTGCCAGCTCTTTCGCACGCGCCTCTACCGAATAATCGCTCAGTCGATTGTCAAAACGATGGTCGCCCAAAGCCGTCGCGTATTCCGGATTGGCCTGGAGCAATCCCTCGACATAATCGTGTGCCACTTTCTGAAACTGCTCGTCCTGCGGAGTCGCTTGTGCATGTGAAGCCGCTACGCCTAACGACAATCCGACTGCTAAAAAAAGTTTCTTCATAGGAATAGCTAGGTCGGCGTGACGCCGGCCAGGAAGGGCTCAGTAGCTTTTTCATCATGCGTCGGCTCCTGACTTTGCAAGTAAGTGCGTTCGCGATAATGACGCGAGACGAAGACGTAGATCACTGACGCACCAAGCATGAGCAGGGTGAAGAAGCGGAAATAATTCGCGCCTTCCAGATTCAAGCCCGCCGCTTTGAGCCTCGGAAGAAGGAAGCTAATGAGCGATGGTATTTGGTTTCCAATCGCCACGGAGAGCAACCACATCGCCATGAGCAAACTCTTCATGCGGTTGGGCGCCTGCGTGTAGGAGAATTCCAAACCGGTGATCGAGACCATGACTTCGCCGGCGCTCAGAATGATGTAGGCGAGCAACTGCCAGCCGACACTGGGCCGCGCACCATGATCGATCTGAAGTTGAATCCACCAGATAACGACGAAGGAAAGCGCAGTGAGAAATAACCCGATACCGATTTTGCGCAACGACGTGAGCGGGAAGAAACGGCTAATGAACGGGTAGAGCCAGTAGTTAAAGAGCGGAATAAAAACGAGGATTAAAATTCCGTTCACCACGTTCACTTGCTCGGGCAGAAAAATGATTCCGAAAAAATGTAGATCGAGATGCTGGCATTGCAGAGTCCACTCGCCGCCGCTGCTCTGATCCCAAAGCGCCCAGAAAATGATGGTGAAGGCGTAAATCATCCAGATGCGGCCCAGGATGCTCAGGCCTTCCTTGCTTTTCAGATCTTTCAAAAACCCCAGGCCGCCCGGCGGCACGTGCACCATTTTCTTGCGGCCGAGCCAGAAGACTAGAGTCGCAATCGCCATCAGAATCCCCGGCAAACCGAAGGCATACGGCGGTCCCCATTTCGGATCGTTGAGCAGAATCGGGCAAAGCCAGATCGAGAACGACGAGCCGAGATTGATGGAAAAATAAAACCAGCCGAAAACTCGCGAGAGAAGGTGTTTGTTCGATTCGCCGAACTGGTCGCCAACGTTGGCGGAAACGCACGGCTTGATTCCGCCGGCGCCGATCGTGATCAGCAGAAGACCGATCGCCAGCATCCAGCGCGGCCCGACTTGCAGACCGAACGATGTGTCCATCAAGGCCAGGGTGAAATGGCCGAAGCAGTAAACGATCGAAAGATAAAGGATCGTTTTATATTTACCGAGCCACCCGTCGGCGATGATCGCGCCGATAAACGGCATCCAATAAACCGCGGAAACAAATTGGTGAAACCAACCCTGGGCGACGTTGTTCGAGAGCGGATCGAGCGCGCCGAGATGATTTTTCAGATACGTCGTCATGAAGACGATGAGGATGGCCCGCATCCCGTAGAAACTGAATCGCTCCGCGCCTTCGTTCCCGATGATGAAGGGCACGCCCGGCGGCATACCCGAGATGTTCGGCGGCGTGGTAGCGTATTTTGTCGTGGCCATGCGGAGGTTAACTGCGAAGCGCGCTTAGACGCGGACTACGGTTTTTTATTTTCAGGGAAAAAATTGACCGGCGTGGCGGTCGCGCCCGCGGCGGGCGAAATCCCAGTTTCCGATTTTGCTTCCGCGCGCTCGGCCTTTGTCGGATCGACAGCTTGATCTTCGGACAATTCGGCGAGGTGATGCCGTTCGCAGG
>JACCXL010000225.1 GCA_013697015.1 Chthoniobacterales bacterium
GCCGTCGTGCGTGGAAAAAGCAATACCACGGGCGTCGCCCTGGTCGAAGTCTATCGCGTGCAGTGAACGCAGCGGATTGCTCACGACCAGGTGATGAGCCGCAGTTCGTGGTTCTGATGCAGATGCGGATGAGTCGGCACCACCCGTACACTGAAGGCATAGGCGCCACTTTCCGATGCCGGGACTGACCCGCGATAGACGTAATTGCCATCGCAGTCCGCGGGCGCGCCGTGATTAAGGACCGTCACGGCTGGATTTCGGATTCCACCAATATCCGTCTCGCCGTAGTACGCCTCGACGCGGACGTGTTGCGGATCGACACCGCCCAGATGCACCTTCGCGGAAAGCTCGAGCGCTTCGCCAACCAGAATACTATGCCGATCTTTATTCCCAATCTGGACGTCGTAGATGCTCACTTGCGGCCAATCCTGGCGGGTCCGCGCCTTCCATTGGCTTAACTCCTTCGCCGCTTTGCTCCCCTCGCGCGCAAAATCCTGGTAGGCTTTTGCGGCCGGCGCATAAAGTCGCTCCGCATATTCCGTTACCATCCGATGGGTATTGAAAACCGGAGTTACACTGCGGATCGACTCACGCATCAGCTGCAACCAGGCGAGCGGCAGCTTCCCGTCTGGTTTCGCGTAATAGAGCGGCACAATCTGATTCTCAAGTAGTTGATACAAGCTTCCGGCATCGACTGCGCTTTGGAATTCGACCGATCCGTCTTCGATCTCCGCGCCGATCGCCCAGCCATTGTTGCCATTGTAACTTTCGCGCCACCAGCCATCGAGGACGCTGAGGTTAAGGCCGCCATTGGGCGGTAGCTTCATCCCACTTGTGCCGCTCGCTTCCAAGGGCCGCAGTGGATTGTTCAGCCAAAGATCGACGCCCTGCACCAGCCGACGCGCGATGTAGGTATCGTAATCTTCCACGAACACGATGCGATTTTCGAGTCCACTTTCGCGGCTGAATTTGTAGACCTCCTGGATTAACGCTTTGCCGCCTTCGTCCTGCGGATGCGCCTTGCCCGCGAGAATGAATTGGACCGGACGGGCGGTGTCGTTCAGCAAACGATGCAGGCGTTCGCGATCGCTGAAGAGAAGCGCGCCGCGTTTGTAAGTAGCGAAACGGCGCGCAAATCCGATCGTCAGAATCTCCGGATCGAGAATATGATTCACGCCCCGGATCGATTCCGGTGATTCGCCGATGCGCTGGCGTTGTGCGCGCACCCGTTCGCGGACGAATTCGACGAGACGCAGCTTCAATTTCTGATGCGTATCCCAGAGCTGCGCGTCCGGAATGTCGATCACGCGGCGCCAGAAGTCCGGCTCGGTCAGGTGCTCTTCCCATGCGCCGAGATACTTCGTATAAAGCGCCGAAAATTCAGGGGCCATCCACGTTTTCGTATGGACCCCGTTTGTGATGCTCGTAATCGGTACTTCCGGCACCGGCACGTTCGCCCAGACGTCTTTCCACAGAGTCCGGCTAACCGCCCCGTGTAGTTGGCTCACGCCATTTGCGTGCCGGCTCAAGCGCAGCGCGAGGATCGTCATGCTGAACGGATCAGACGGGTTTACCCGGGTTTGGCCGAAGGAAAAGAGCTCGTCAAACGGGATTCCGAGCTGCGTCGCAAACTCCCCGAAATACCGCTTCATCATCTCGCGCGGGAAGGAATCGTTCCCCGCTGGCACCGGCGTGTGCGCCGTGAAAACATTCGCGGCCGCCACCAGCTGGAGCGCCGCGTAGAAATCGAGCTTCTTCTCCTCCACATTTAGACGGATCCGTTCCAACGCGAGAAAGGCGGAATGCCCCTCGTTCATGTGGAACACGTCCGCCTCGATCCCGAGCGCCATCAACGCCTTTACCCCGCCGATCCCGAGCACGATCTCCTGCCGCATCCGCATTTCGAGATCGCCGCCGTAAAGTTCTGCCGTGATGAGGCGATCCTCCGGTGTGTTCTCCGCGACATCGGTGTCGAGCAGGTAAAGATTGATCCGCCCGATGTGGAGCTCCCAGATCTTCGCGAATACTTCGCGCTCAAGAATTCGCACCGAGATCAGCAGACGCGCATCGTGCCGGCGCACTTCGCGGATCGGCAAGTGGTGGAAATTCTGGTTCAGGCTGATCGCCTCCTGCGTGCCATCCTTGCCGATCTGCTGGCGAAAATATCCGTGCCGATAGAGCAGGCCGATAGCGACGAAATTCAAGTCGAGGTCGCTGGCAGATTTACAGTGATCGCCGGAGAGAATACCGAGGCCGCCGGAATAATTCGGGATCGACTCGTGGAAGCCAAATTCGGCCGAGAA
>JACCXL010000350.1 GCA_013697015.1 Chthoniobacterales bacterium
CACTTTTACTTCTGGTTTCTTTTCCGTTGATTTGGTGTTTTTATTTTCTGACATAACTAATGGTCTTTCTGTTTGTTGTTTTCCAATGTGTCGCTCGCTCCGAAAAACAATTGACGGCCGCCTTTGACGTTGCCCTTCGGTATCAGGTCGTCCAGACGAATCAATTTTTCCGATCCGCCCTTTTGTCTTTGACCTTTCGGTTCCCGAACAGGCGTCTCTTTATTGTCCTTCGGTGCGCTCACTTGCCACCCTATTACCATGATGCGTGCCAAGCGCTTTGGTTTGCTCTAGGAATTGAAATTGATGCGCCATGTAAAGGTTTCTTCATGAGTGATTTGCAGAAAGTAATTAAATCGACTGAGGAGCCATTTTTAGCCGATCGTTAGGCGGCTTACGGCATCGTTTCGGAGCACAAAAGACCAAAACGGTGCACCGGGCGAGCACATTTCTGGACCGGTGGTCGGCGGCTTAGGATCAGCGCTGCAGAATTGTGCGAAAGAAAATGGGCCTCCTTTCCTCCAGGTAAAGCCTGTCCACAAGTCGCGCCTATTCTTTTTCCATCTCGCGCAGGTGCCGGGCCAGAGTCGTCCGCGAAATTCCGAGCAACCGGGCCGTCTTCCGTTGATTTAAATCGTTGTGTTCGTAGACGAATCGGATGTGTCGGTTCACCGCGGCCGCAAGCGAAACGTCCGCTGTTGTGCTCTGCCCGTTGCTGGAATTTGGTGGACGTGAGTCTGCTGCTTCGGCTGGCCGCCCGAAGACGGCCGGCTCGAGATCGGGCGGGAAAAAAATGTGCTCCGGAAGAATGACTGGACCTTCAGACAACAGCGTCATCGTACGGACGGTGTGGTGCAGTTCGCGCAGATTGCCGCGCCAATCGTGCACCATGAGCTTCCGCATCGCCTCCGGATGGATGGCCGTAATTACCCTGTCTTCACTCGCAGCGGATGCCTTCAATTCCGCCGCGATCAACGCCGGCAGCTCCTCGATCCGTTCCCGCAGCGGAGGAATGAGAAGCGTTAATCCATTCAGCCGATGGTAAAGATCTTCGCGGAACTTGCCTTGCCGGACACATTCCCGCAGCGAGCAGTTGGTTGCGCAAATTACTCGCACGTTACAGGTGAGCATCCGTTCCGAACCAACGCGTTCGAATTCGCCGTATTCGAGCGCACGCAAGATTTTGACCTGTGCGAGCGGACTCATCTCCGATACTTCGTCGAGGAAGAGCGTGCCTTGATCAGCCAGTTCGAATTTTCCTTTTACCATCTGCTGCGCACCTGTGAATGCGCCGCGTTCGTGACCGAAAAGCTGACTTTCCAGCAACGTGTCCGTCATGGCGGAAGCGTTGAAAGACACAAACGGCTTGTCCGAGCGCGCCGAAGAATTGTGAATCGCGTGCGAGAGCAGCGTTTTGCCGGTGCCGGTTTCGCCCAGCAGCACGACCGGCACATCGGATTTCGCGGCCAGCACAGCCAGGCGCAGACAACGCGCCATTGCTTCGTTGGTGGTCGTTAGATCCTCGACCCGGAGCCGCGAGAGCGTGGGTAACATGAAAAAAGCGCGCTATTCGCGCATGTTCTCTTTCAGTTGGCGAATCGGTTCGAAGGCATATTCGATTAAAGTCCTGCGGCCGACGACAACGCGCGCTTCCCCCCGCATGCCGACGCGCAACGGGAGCGCCTTGCGACGGCCGAGCCGCGCATTTTCGTCGACGGAAGCAAGGGCAACAAAGTGAGGGCCGTCGGCGGAACTCACGGCTGACGGGCTAATCCAATCGACCTTCGCGTCGACCGTGCCGTAGCGCTGATACGGATATGCCTCGAAGAAAAACCGCGCCCTCTGGCCCACCGCTAGTTTGGGCAGACTGGATTCGTTGAGCGAAAGCCGCGCCCGCGGCTTTCCTTCCAACCCGGCGAGCTGGCAAAGTTCCTGACCACTTTGAACCACGCTGCCGGAATTGCGCTGCGCGAGCGAAACAACCATCGCCGCGTAAGGCGCCCGGACGGTGAGCAGATTCTGCTGCGTATTCTCGAGATCAACTTTGAAGGCCGAGATCCGCATCTTCATCTTCTCAATTTCGGACACCTCCGCACCCCGTTCCCGCGCGTGGTCCGCCTCCAATTTTTGCTTTTCCGCGGTGACTTGCTGCACCGTCCGTTGCGCCACGCTAAAGTCTTTCTCGGAGGCGGCGGAGTCGAGGCGCAGGTGAATAACCTCCACGTCCGAGATTCCGCCGCGCTGCAACAGCTTTTCCATCCGTGCCACCAAATCCCGGCTGGAGATCGCGTGCTTCTCGCGGAATTTTACTTCGCTCTCGGCCTGCTGGATTTCCGCCGCTTTGATTTCGAGCTGCGAAATGTAAGCGGCGTCGGAGTTCGTCAGACTCTCCTCGTGCGCATGCAAATCTTCGGCGGTGGTGCGCAGCTGTGTGTCAAACCCTCGGATTTCCTCCGACCGCAAAACAAACAATTCGGCGCCTTCTGCGACCTTCTGCCCTTCCGAAACCGAGACTTTGCTGACGACCGCTAAGCGGGGCGATTGAATCGGATCGGCGCCCTTTTCCGGGACGAGCACGAATGGGCAGTGCACGGTCTCTGGCAGGCGGACGACAATCGCAGCGAGCAAAGCGACTGCGAACAGGATGATCAGCAACTGCGCCGACGCCCGCACAACCCACGGTGGCGGATCCTGCGGCAACATTTCCGACTCGCCTACGAACGAACCGCGTTGCGTCGCTTCCAGCATTATCCCGCCACCCCCAGTTGCTGACTTGAGAGGTAAAAATAAAGTCCGCGCTGCGCCATCAATTGATCGTGCGTCCCCATTTCCGCGACCATGCCCTTTTCGAGCACGACGATCGTGTTGGCCTCGCGAATCGTACTGAGCCGATGGGCGATGACGATGCTGGTTCTTCCCGCCATGAGGCGGCCCAGGTTGCTCTGAATGGCGCGTTCGGATTCGGTATCGAGCGCGCTGGTCGCTTCGTCAAAGATCAGGACAGGCGGGTTGTTATAGACGGCGCGAGCGATCGCAACCCGCTGCTTCTGTCCGCCGGAAAGTGAGAGGCCTGATTCGCCGATTTTTGTCTCGTAACCGAGCGGAAGACGCATGATGAAATCGTGCGCGGCGGCGGTTTGCCCAGCTGCCATCACCCGGTCGAGATCGGGTTCGGGATCGCCGAACGAGATGTTCTTCGCGATCGTCTCGTTAAACATGTGATTTTCCTGCAGGACAATGCCGATGTGCCGGCGAACATCGCGGTAATTGAGCGATTTCAGATCGACATGATCGAACATGATCGTTCCTTCGGTCGGTTCGAGCAGACCGGCGATCAGTTTGATCAAGGTTGTTTTGCCGCAACCGCTTCGGCCGACGAGAGCGACCATCCGCCCAGGGGCGATGTCGAGCGTGATGTTCGACAGAATGTTCGGCGCTTCCGGGCCCCCGTATTTGAAGGAGACATTGCGCAATTCAATGCGGCCTTCGAGGCTGTGCACCGGAGTCAGACGCGAGCGATCGCGGCCCTGCTCCGGCTCCTGCTCGAAAATATCGTTCAGTCGATTCAATAGCACGGACGCGAACTGCAGGTTGTCCCAGACGCCGAGCGTGCGCAGGATCCCTCCGTAAGCCATGGCCGTCAGCGAACTGAACGCGACAAAACCACCGACGCTGAGATGGCCGTTCATCACCTGAAGGGCGCCCACCCATAAGAAGATCGCCGTGGAGAGCAGGCCAATACTGTTCAGCACGCTGTCGTAGGACATGACGATGAAGCTGCTGCGGAAAATCTTTTTGGAGACGGAAAGGAATTCGTTCAGCATCGCATCTCGAAAAACGGTCTCTGCCGACGCGGCTTTCACCGCCTCGATACCCTTGATCGCGTCGATCTGGTGCGAACTATATTTACCCTGGCTTTCTTCCACGCTGGCGAAGAGCGGGCGCAAAACTTTGAGGGAAAAGTACATCAGCCCCGCATAGAGCGGTGTCGTCGCGAGAAAGGCGAACATGAGTAACGGGCTGTAGAGTGTCATAAGCCCGAGCGCGCCGATCAACTGCACGAGTGCGAGCAGCGCGCTGATCCCGTTCCCGACCGCGAACTGTCGCACCTGCCGCGCGCCATCGAGCCGCCGCTGAATATCACCGGTGCGCCGGCTGTTGAAATAAGTCATCGGCAACGAGAGCAACTGCCGGCTGAGGAAATCCAGAATAGCGGTATCCAACCGGACGGCGGCAAACGCGAGCAGGTATTCCTGCGCGAGCGTCGCCAGCTGCACGAAGACCAGCGCCCCGAACATCCCGAGCAGGATCGTGCCGAGCAGTCCGACGTCGCGTTCCACGATCACCTTGTCGACGACCATCTCGGTGAAGACGGGAAACAGCAGTTCCAGGACGCTGATGGCGACCGCGAGCACCAGCACCTGCACCAGGATGCGCTTGAACTTCGCGATGAATGGCATCACCCACATCGCGCTCGGCCGGCTTTCGGGCGCTTGTTCAAAAGCGATGGTGTAGTCGAAGAGCGCCGCGTAGCCCGACCAGTTCTGTTCGAATTCTTTGCGCGCGATTTTGCGCAAGCCAAGGGCCGGATCAGCCACGCGAACGAATTTTTCGTTCACCTCATAGAGGACCATCCAGTGATTGCCCTCCCAATGGACGATCGCCGGCAATGGCATCAGCGGGAGATTCCGCAGTGAAACTTTGAGGGCACGCGCCGCGAGCCCCAGTTCCGTCGCGGCGCGACAAAGCGCCTTCAGACTGGTGCCATCGGTCGCGGTGTGGCAAAGCTGCCGAATCCGCGCCAGGCTCACTTTGCGGCCAAAATGCCGGCAGATCATGCCGAGGCTGGCCGCGCCGCAATCCATCTCGTCGATCTGTTCGATGGCTTCGAATTTTTTGATCCGATGTTTCCGCTTTCGGAAATGTCCCTCGTCGTCGGCAAACGGGTGCGCCTCGTCCGTTGTTTTGACCGGCGGCTGCGCATCGAGCGCCACCTTGTCATGCGCGGCCGCTTCGGCCGGGAGCATCTCGGTCGTAAAATCAAGCGGGATGCGCGCTTCCGTTTTGGCCTGATACTGCGCGAGCCGCTCTTCCAGCAGTTTGCCGAATTCCGGAAAATGCTTCTTCAGATCGTGCACGGCATCGGGCGGCAACGCGAGGAGCCGGCAATCAGAATAGGCTTCGACCGACGCGGCGCGGGGCGAGCCGTTCAAAATGGAGAGCTCGCCAAAGAAATCGCCGTCGCGATAGAACGCCAGATTTTTGGCCTGTCCGTTGTTCGCGAGAAACGCTCGCGCGCGTCCTCGTTCCAGGATGTACATCGGGCCCGCCGGATCACCTTCCTTGATGATGAGGCTCCCTTTCTGGAACTCGACGGGTGAAAGCTTTTCGATCACGCCGCGCAGTGCCAGCGCCGGCAGCCGGCCGAAGTTGCTGAATTCGTAGAGAAAACCGTGCAGCGAGCGTTGCCTGGCCGTCAGCTCAATGTGCCGTTTTACCTCGGGCACTTCGGTCGTGAGCTGCAGGAAGTCGGAGCGATCGAGACGCTGCACTTCCACCGCGGTGCTGCAGCGAATGGTCGCGCTGCGCGTCCCGCCATCGAAGAGCGCTGCTTCGCCGAAGCTTTCGCCCGGCCGCAACGTCCCGAGCGGAATTTCCTCACCGCTCTGCTGAATCTTGACCGCGCGGACGCGGCCGGACGTGAGGAGATAGAAGGCGTCGGCCGGGTCGCCTTGATGAACGATGACGTCGCCGAATTCGTAGGTCTCCTGCTGCAGGAGCGAGCCGAGTTTCTCGAGATGACCTTCGTCCAGATACTGGAAGAGCGGCGAGCGTCGGAGAACGCCTTCGTCCTGGATTTTCATTCGGAGGAAATCGTGAGAAGCCGCCATTCGAGATGACGCCCGACCAGCTCGGCAAAGTGCCGGTCGAGAATGCGATCATCCGCGCGCCTCCGGACGGACGGATCCTCGACATCCGGTTCCGATTTGCCGGTGACGCGACAGAGCTGATACCCGTCGCCGCGTTCAAGCGGCGCGAGCACTTCCCCCGCCGAAACGCTCAGAAAACGCTGTTGATATTCCAGGGGAATTTCTTCCAGCAGTCGCGTGGAACGCCGGAAGGGATACTTCCCCTCGCGCGCGACTTCTTCCATCGTCATTCCGTCTTCGCGCACGCAAAGAAACGCCTCGTGCGCGGCATCCAGCGACTCCAGTTCGATCATTTCCACCTCGAATTTTGTCAGCGGCAGCCGCAGATTGGCAAGCTCTCTCTTCCTTTCACTGGCGGTGAGCGTGCCGTCGCATTCCCGCCGATAGAGCGCCTCGCCTCGGCACATCTGCTGCAGCCACTTCTCGTCCCGGCCGACTTGTTCCAGCCAACCGGCCACCTCCTCTGGTTTCAATTTGTTGCGCTCGATAAATCTGCCGTGCTCGATCTCCAGCAGCTCACCGGGAATTTCCTCATCGCGGGCCGCTTCGCAGACTGCTATCCGCCAACCCAACCGGGTCGCCATTCGATCGAGTTCGTCCGTCAAAACAAGCTCGTTCACGAGTAAATCGTGCAGTTCGGGAGACCCGCTGAGATAGGGGATGGATCGAGCGGGGGCTTTGCCGCGCAGCAAATTGCCCCAGTGGTGGCGCACGAAGAATTGGCTGAAATCAGCCAGCATCAAACCGCGACGCTCCAGCCACTGCTCGGTCTCCTCCGCTGTGATGAGGTCGTGCTGATAACGGAATGCATTCGAGGCCGCATCGAGCGCCGTCTCTTCCAGTTGCAGTTCGTGCTCGGTCGCGTAATCCTCGCACGCCACCAGACGAAGAATCTCGGTCCAAGCCGTCTCCACTTCTCCCCGAAAGAGAGCCGCACCGATAGCATCGCGGGCGCGGTAAGCGTCCGCTCCGCACGTGAAAAAGAGCGTGGCCTCCTTCGAGAGCGCCTGGCTGGTAGCCATTGGAAAGCAACGTTTAACGAGTTGTTTGGAAGAAGTCGAGCATTCGCTGCAACCTCGATGGCATCGTTTTGCGCTTCGCGTCCCCGCTTCGCATCCACGCCCTATCGTCGTGAATCGAGATCAAGGTCCAATCACTGCGCCAGTCGGGGGAGAAATGGTATCGTGCCCATCTTGCTCGAATATCGCCTGCGGCCCTCCTCTCCTGCCTCAGCTCCAGTTGACTTCCGCGATCGATCCCATGCCATATCGCGAGCAGGCTCAGAGGCGGAAAAAGGTCTGTCCTGAGGCCGATCGGCATTCGTCACGATCCGAGCGTCTTGCATCTAAGGCCTCTTAGCTGGCGTCTATATCAACTGAGTATGTTGATGGCTACGCTGCAAATACCAGTCGTCCCACACCTTGCGAGGCGTTCGCAGCTGCGTGTGCTGTCGGCTTGCCATGTGTGTGCCCGGGCTGCAATGTTGCCGCTGCCGATGTCTGATGTGCCGTTGCCTTTTCCGCCCTCGAGGAAAGAGGCTGCTTCGTCCGAAGCGGAGCGACAGAGCCGCGCCGAGGCCGACCGCGAGATGATGCACTGCTTTACGTCCGGCGATGAAACGGGTTTTGCGACTTTTTATCGCCGCTTCGCGCCCGGCCTCTTTTCGCTCGTCTACCGCATTCTGCAGGACCCAAAAGAGAGCGAGGATGTCCTGCAGGAAGCGTTCGTGCAGATGTGGAAAAACACCGCCACCTATGACCCGAGCCGCAGCAGTCTTTTCACGTGGGCGGTCATGATTTCGCGCAACAAGGCGATCGATAGATTGCGCGCGCGCCAACGTCGTTTTCGCGTCGTCGAAGCAGCCATCGCCGAAGCCGAAGCGGCGCCGGCGGCGGGAGCCGGGCCGGCAGATGAAGCACTGGGACAGAGC
>JACCXL010000354.1 GCA_013697015.1 Chthoniobacterales bacterium
ATGGATGCCAGCGTGTCTCCGGACTGCACGACGTAAGATCGACCTGAGACCGGCTTCTTGTTCGCCCCGGGGTTTTTCTCCGCCGCGCGCCCCGCTTTTTCCGCCACGGCGCCGTTCCGTTCGCGCAGGCGTTGCTCTTCAATCTCTTTGCGCAGCGTGAGATTCTCGTTTTTCAAACGCGTGGCCTCCGCGTGTGTCAGGATTGTGTCCCCCGACAATATGGTGACGAGGGCGAGCTCATCGCGCTTCATAAAGCTCTTCACCTCGATCGCGTGCGCACCGGCCGGCGCGAGCGTCAGATAACGCTTGAAGTGATGCAGCGCATTGAGGGGGTCATTCATTTTATCGTCGTAGAGGAGCCCGAGCCGGTAATGAATGTCCGCGGAGTTTTTCGTGTCGTCGAGCGCTGATTCGTAGAGCTGCACCGCGCGGATGAATTCTCCCGCGGCCGCTTTTGCGTCCGCATCTTTCACCGTCTGCGAGCTGCGCGGAGTGATCATCCGATCGCAGGAAGTGAAGCTCAACAATGCGAGCGCGATCGAGGCGACGGGCGCGACGGAGAGCGGGTGCGTCGCACGCTTGATGATTGTGGGCAAAGACGGAAATGGGAGCAGCATCGGATTGTCTGGATCGTACAGGAGATACCTTCTCCGAAAGTATTTTTCGATGCCGTTTGGCTTCAATACTTCACCAGCGACGGATCGATTTCATCAGTCCAGGCATCGATCCCGCCGACGAGATTATAAAGATTCGTGAACCCAAGTCCGTGCAGCTCGCTGATGGCGTGCGCGCTGCGGGTTCCGACTTTGCAGTAAACCACCACATCACCCTCCCGCGGAATTTCCTGCACGCGATCGAAGATTTCCCCCAGCGGGATGAGTCGCGATCCATCGATGCGAGCAATTTCGTGCTCATAGGGTTCGCGGACATCGAGGAGCGCGATCGCAAATCCTCTCTGTTGCTTTTCCTTGAGTTCGCGCGGCGTGATGGAAGGGATGTCACTGGACGCCGCCAGCGGCTCTTCAGTTGTGCAGAACTGCTCGTAATCGATCAATTCCGTAATAGTTGGTTGCTCGCCGCAGAGTGCGCATTGCGGATCGCGCCGGAGAGTGAACTGGCGAAAGCTCGTGCGTTCGGCATCGAAGTGGAGAAGGCGACCAAGCAGCGGGTCCCCGATCCCGGTAATCAGTTTTATTGTCTCGAGAGCCTGGATCAAGCCGATGACGCCCGGTACTACCCCGAGAACTCCGGCCTCAGCGCAGCTCGGTGCCATACCTGGTCCCGGCGGTCTCGGAAAGAGACAGCGGTAACAGGGCGCGCCCAGATGAGGAGCAAATAGACTGGCCTGACCCTCGAAACGAAAAACGGAGCCGTAGACGTTCGGTTTCTGCGCGAAAACGCAGACATCATTCGAGAGGTAGCGCGTCGGAAAATTATCGGAGCCATCAATGACGATGTCATATTCCCCAACGATCGAGGCGGCGTTTGCGCTCGAGAAGCGAACTTCATGCAGCTCCACCTCGACATGTGGATTAGCTTCGCGAATGCGTGTGCGCGCGGATTCGAGCTTGCTGCGTCCAACATCACTGCTGCCGTGCAGAATCTGGCGATGGAGATTGGAAAGATCCACGCGATCAGCGTCTACTAACCCAAGCGTTCCGACGCCTGAAGCCGCCAGGTAAAGCGCCGCCGGGGAACCGAGTCCACCTGCGCCGAGGCAGAGCACGCGCGCAGCCTTCAAGCGCCGCTGACCATCGAGCGCAAGCTCTGGGAGAATGAGCTGGCGCGAGTAGCGTGCAATCTCGTCACTGCTCAGCGAGACAGTGTTTAGCCGCTCGCGCGAAATAAGCTCGGTTTTCACAATCTCACGGCTTCACAAAGTCCCAATTAATGCCGATGATACGCCGGTCGCAAAAACATTTCAGCGATTTTGGAAATGCGAGCACGCGAGCGCCTTTGCGTTCGCGAAATCCAACTTCGCCAAAATCCCGGCCGGTTTGGCTCTGCAGAACCGTCAGCACACGCGTGTTTTTGATCAGACTCTGTAACTTCCGATCTGCGGCCGGCAATTGCCACAGGTTGTAAACGGATGGAGGGCCGCATTTCCCGACGATATCAGCGAATCGGGCCGTTTTGATTTTCAACAGTTTCATGGCACCGCCACGCGACCGTCGGCGGTGCGTGTAAACACAAAGTCCGCCAGAGGACTACGGCAAAGAGAATCAAACTACCGTTGCTGCATTCCTGCCCTGGCGGGGTTCGTAAGTCCGCAGTCCATAGCCCCTGACGGAAACAAACTCTTCGCGAATCCGGCCTCGCACGCAAACGCAGTTTTGTTTGGGAACGAGTGCGAGACATTGACATTGTCGCGCTCGTCTGGTTGCATCGCGGCGTGAGAATGCTGGCTGCCGGGTTGATTTTGTTTGTTTGCTCGTCGTGCATGACGCTGGAGAACCGGCGCGATCTCTACAGCAGCGATCCCGAGATCTACTGGCATCCCAGGGCACATACCGTGAGAGAAACGACGACCACCACTACCAGAACCGTGGCACCGCTCCCGGCCATTCCGGAGCAGGACGATGTGGCGCCGCCGGGCCGCTAGAGCAGCTTAAGCGAACGGCAGGTTCGCCTTGATGCGAGCGACGTCCGTTTTGTCGACGACCTGCGCCTTCGCCATTTGGCGTTTGCGCTTGGCGCTTTTGCTCGAAAGCAGATGCCGCCGCGAGGCTTGTTGTCGAAGAACTTTTCCAGTCGCGGTGATTTTGAACCGCTTGGCGACGGCTTTCCGAGTCTTGCTGCGCGCGATAGGCTTCGGCATAAGGCGCGGAAGATAGTGGCGGTTTCCCTCGGCGACAACTGCTTTCAGCGCTGCCTCCAGCGCGCTGCAAACAAAGTTCTGGCTTCGCGATTCCCAGCCTCGAAAGTCTCGCGATGGAGTCAGCGACGACAAGCAAACCGCACGTGGTGATCGTCGGCGCGGGGTTCGGAGGATTGCAAGCCGCGCAGCATTTGGGAGACAAGCCCGTGCGAGTGACGGTGATCGACCGGACCAATCACCATCTCTTTCAACCGCTGCTTTACCAGGTGGCGACCGCCGCGCTCTCACCGGCGGATATCGCGGCGCCGATTCGGGGAGTGCTCGGGCAATTCACCAACATCGAGGTCATCCTCGCGGAAGTAGCCGGCGTCGATGTGGCGGATAAAACCGTTAACCTCGGTGATCAGCGTATCGCCTACGATTATCTCATTCTCGCGACCGGCTCCCGCCATTCCTACTTCGGGCACGACGAATGGGAAAAATTAGCGCCTGGACTCAAGAGTCTGGAGGACGCCGTGGAGATCCGGCGGCGATTGCTGATGGCCTTCGAGTACGCGGAAAAGATTACGGATCCGAAAGCACGTGCCGCGGCCATGACTTTCGCCATCATCGGAGGAGGCCCAACGGGAGTGGAACTGGCAGGGGCGATCTCCGAGATCGCGCGTTACACGCTGGCCCGAGATTTCCGCCACATCAATCCTTCCGATGCGCGTGTTATCTTGATCGAAGGCGAGCCGCGCGTTCTCGCTGGCTTTCCCGAGGACTTATCGGCGAGCGCTCTCCGACAATTGCAGTCGCTCGGGGTCGAAGTCCGCACCGGAGTGCATGCGACAAATCTGACCGATGAAGGACTGGATGTTCAGGGCCAGTTTATTCCTTGCCGCGTTAAAATCTGGGCCGCTGGAAATAACGCCTCGTTCGTCGGTAAAACTTTGGGCGTACCAGTCGATCGCTCCGGTCGGGTTCTGGTTAACGACGATCTCACGATCCCCGGCCACCCAGAGGTGCAGGTGCTCGGTGATCTCGCGAATTTCCCCCATCAGACCGGCGAGCCGCTGCCGGGTGTTTCGCCGGTCGCAATCCAGCAGGGCCGGCATGCAGCGCAAAATGTCCTCACGATGCTGGAGGGTCGAAAACCGGAGCGCTTTTGGTATTGGGACAAGGGGAGCATGGCGACGATCGGCCGGAATAAAGCAGTCGCGGATCTCAAGTTCGTGCACTTCAGCGGCTTGCCTGCCTGGCTCGCGTGGCTCTTCGTGCATGTGGTCTTTCTCGTGGGGTTCCGGAATCGGATCGCGGTATTGCTGCAATGGGCCTGGGCCTATTTCACCTTCAATAAAGGCGCGCGCCTGATCACGAGAAATTTCCAGGCGGAGCAGCGACCGCCCGCGTGAGGTCGAAGCATTCATTGCCGAATTATCGGATCGCGGTCGTTGGTGCTGGCGCAATCGGCGGATATTACGGCGCAAAGCTGGCCTATCACGGCCGCGATGTGCACTTCCTCATGCGCGGAGATATTCGCGAGATTCGACGCTTCGGCCTGCGCGTCCGCGGGAAGCAGGAGAATTTCCGCGTCGCCAAGCTGAATGCGCACACTACCACAGACGAGATCGGCGTGTGCGACCTTGTCATCGTCGCGGTAAAGGCGACTTCGAACGCTGATCTTCTCGATCTGCTGCCGCCTCTATTGCATGAGCAAACGATGCTGCTCACTCTCCAGAACGGTCTGGGGAACGAACGTTTCCTGGCGGAGAATTTTGGAGCGCGCCGCGTGCTGGGCGGACTCTGCTTCGTCTGCCTCAATCAGGTGTCACGCGGATTGATCGAACACTACGATCACGGCCACGTCTCGATCGGGGAATACAGCGGTTATCCGCTGCCGCGAACACACGACGTGGCTTGGGAATTCAAGCGCTCCGGTGTTGTGTCCAGCGTCGTGGAGAACCTTACACTGGAACGCTGGCGCAAGCTCGTCTGGAACATTCCGTTCAATGGGCTGTCGGTGGCGGCGGGCGGGCTCGATACCGCTGCCATTCTGGCCAACGATCAGCTGCGGCTCACAGCGCTGGAATTGATGGACGAGGTCATCGCGGCCGCTAACAAGTGCGGCTTTCGTTTGCCTACAGCTGCGGCGCTCGACCAAATGAAGCGCACTGCATCGATGGGCGCATACAAACCGTCAACCCTGATCGATTACGAAGCGGGGCGGCCGCTCGAGATTGAAGCAATCTGGGGCGAGCCTCTCCGGCAGGCAAAATCCGCCGGCTCGAGTACGCCCCGATTACAGGAACTGTACGAGAAACTGAAGCAGCTCGATCAAGCGAGACGTCCGCCCGAAAAGCTGGACGACCTCAAACCCGCCTGAGCACGAAAAGATGAAGCGATTGCGATCTTCGCCAGCTCCGTCATTCCCATTGATCCACGTCACTAATGCACAACGCGCTCTGCGCATCGGCGTCGCGCCTCTGGCGGATTTCGCACAGAACGCACTAAGAGAGTGCTGCCGGCTTCCCGCACGCGGGGGAGGCCTCCGAGCCTTTCGGGAATTATCCGCAGTTCTGGTGTCGGACCGCAGGATGGGCGAATTGCATTGGCGATTTTTGCGGGTCCGCGGTCCTACCGACGTGCTCACGTTTGAGCACGGTGAAATTGTGATCAGCACGGAGACAGCGCAACGGAACGCGGCCAGGTTTCATACCTCTATAGAGCACGAGATTCGACTCTACCTCATCCATGGTTTGCTCCACCTGCACGGCTTTGATGATCGAACTGCCCGTGCCGCAAAGCTAATGGAGAAGACTCAGACGCGGATCCTCGTCACACTTTCGAAGTCGCGCTGAAGCTGCCGGCAACCTCCTGCCTCGGCGCGCCAGCCCGTTGAACTGCCTTGCTCCTATGTTAGCGTCTCTCTCATGACGGTTCAGCCACGCAGCGGCCTGGCAGTGGCACTGCCTAACGAGTCGGCCAGCGCAAAGGCGAAGGTGCGCGGATCCAGCGTCGGCCATCCTGTCATTGAGGCGGAGACCAAAGCGGCCGAGGAAGTCGATCTGCCCTGGCAAGTCGTGGTGCACAACGATCCTGTCAATCTGATGACATACGTCACGATGGTTTTTCAAAAGGTCTTCGGCTTGCCGCGCGCCCAAGCCGAGATACACATGATGGAGGTGCATCAAAAGGGTCGCTCGATTCTGTGGACGGGCGTGCGCGAACGCGCTGAGCTGTATGTCCAGCAGCTCCACGGCTATCTGCTCCTGGCGACCCTCGAGCGCACGGTTTGAATGTATGGAGATGCTTCGCGACGGGGATTGTCTCGAACTGCGCGACCTCGATCCATTTCTGGCTGAGCTGCTACGGCAAATCCCGGCGAGCACCAAAGCGGAGGGTGTTGAATCGGCGGAGCGACGTCTGTTCAGTGAGCCCGCGGCTGCGAGCGAAAAGGAACTCTGCGCCGAGTGGAAGGTATACGTGCAGCCGGAGCTGCGCCGCCTTTTTGGGAACGCCACCGGTATTGTGATTGCTGATCTCGAGCAATTGGCGAGCAACGAGAAGCCATTTGCGAACTGCACGCTGCGCATCCCCACGCGCAACGGGGAGGCCTGGTTGAATGCGCTGAATCAGGCGCGGCTTGCGATTGCAGCGAAATTCGACTTCACCGAAAGCGAGCTTTCCGATCACTACCGTTCGCCCCTCGGTTCGCGGCGCGACCTCAGCCTGTTCCAGGTGAACTTCTACGGCTTTCTCCAGGAGTGGATCCTGCGCGAAGTCGATTGCGTATAGTGCAGTGTATCAGATGAAAGTGAACGCGGTTCAGACACGCCAACTGGAGGGACGGGCGCTGTCCCGTCCCAGCAGAAGGGACGCCACGGCGGGCGTCCCTCCACAAGACACTCGTCGCAGAAGCTTCTGATACAGTGCATTAGGACGCTCCCCCCGCGACCTAGCGCCCTTTGTGCTCCCGCACCATCGACATTAGTCGCGCCTTGAGCGCCTCCGATGTTTTCTCCGGACGCAAACTGAGCGCAAACGCTTCGTGCAAACCGTAGCATTCGGCGATGAAATCTTCGGCCCTCTGCGCGAAGATGCGACGGGCCGCTTCAAAGGCTTCTGTCTCTTCCGGTTCCAGCGCGCCGATCACGTAAAGGCGGGCGCGATTCTGGAATTCTTCAAAGCTCATCTCTTAATTCTTTTAGTCCGTCGTAGATTTTTTTGAGCCCCAACTCGAGACGCGTCTTGACGGTTCCCAAGGGTGTATTCGTATTTGCGGCGATTTCGCGCTGACTCATGCCCCGAAAAAATGCAAGATTGATCGCCTGTTGCTGCGCCGGAGGAAGCGTGTTTATGACCCGGCGCACGAGCACCCGCGTATCGGCAAAGGTAATTTCTTCGGCGGTGGCGTTGTGCACCCACGCATCGGGTTGTTGCTCGGTCTCATTCTGCAGCCGCTCTTCCGCCCGCGCGTATGCTTGTTTTTTGCGCAAGCCATCAATCGCGCGGCGCCGGGCCAGCGTCACCATCCAGCCCAACGGTTTCCCCTTTTGGGCGGAGAAATTCTTCGCCTGGTTCCAGATCTCCATGAAGATTTCCTGCAACAAATCGTCCGC
>JACCXL010000274.1 GCA_013697015.1 Chthoniobacterales bacterium
AGCCAGACGTTGAGGTCGCGAGAACTGCCGCGCGCCACCATCGCGCAATCAATCCCTTCGATGGTTTGCAACAAGTCAGCACACCCCGCGGAGACAACGAGTGTGATTTTGGCAGCTGGGTAGTGCGCCCGAATCGCAGCGATCGCAGGTGTCGTTAATACGAGATCGCCGATGCGTTTGAGCTGAAGGAGCAGGATGTTCACAGCATCTGCGCCCTGTCTATTAATCTGCCTGCGGTCGTGGGTTCGCCGAGATCAAAGCCTCATCCGCATCGCGAGCGTGTAAGCATCGAGCAGCCGCGCGCGAAAGTGATCCCAGGTGAAATTTTCCACAACCCGCCGCCGGGCCGCGATGCTCATCCGCTCCACTACTTCAGGACGATCGTAAAGATAGCGGATCGCGGCGGCAATCGCGTCCACATCGCCGGGTTGCACGATGATGCCCTCCTCGCCGTCGTTCACCACATCGCCGGCTTCGCGCGTGGTAATCTGCGGCAAACCGCAGGCTGCCGCCTCGTATGTTACCTTCGCCGAGCCTTCGCAGAATGATGGAAAAACGTGGATCGTGGCCTGTTTTAGATAATTTTCGATGTTGTGCGCGAAGCCGATCGTCCGAACTGTCTCATTCGCAAACTTCGTCAGATGCGGTTTCGCCTCGTCATGGATTGAGCCGACGAGCCACAACTCCGCGTCTTTGAGGTTCAAACGCTGCCACGCTTCGAGCAGATGATGGACGCCTTTGCGCTCAATCAATGCACCCGAAAAGATCGCGCGAAATTTTGTCGACCGCGGTCCAGGTTGGAAGCGTTCCACATCCACCCCGCGCGGAAGGTAGAATAATTTCTCTTCCGGGAAACCTTTTACCCGGAACGTGTCCGCGGCTTTTTCAGAGAGGACGATGAGCAGGGAGGCGAGCTCGTATTCCTCCAGAAATCGCGCGCGCGTGAGAAGCAATCGCTCTTTCCAGGTCCGAGCCTTTTCCGCTATTCGCTCTTTGCTAGCCCGGGCCGACGGCGTTTTCCCGCGATCCCGGTGCCACGTTGGAATTTCAACCAGCGAGGGAATCCGCTTCTTCCGCGCGACCCGCAATGATTGCAGGCAATCGCCAGACCAGCTGTGGAAGAGATCATAGCGACCGGTGGCCAGCTGCCTGGAAGCGATCCAGTCGAGATACTTTTTTTTCGCACCGTAGTAGTAAGGACGATCGAGGGAAGACAACAGGCGCACGGGATGCCAGCGCAGCGAATAAATGAGCGACGCCGGAATTTCGCGCTGTCGATTATCGTAGGCGACTGCCTTCCCCAGAAAGCCGCCACGATGCGACGCGCGCAAAGTTTCAAATGCGTCCGTATCGAGCCCCGCACCGCCGATCCGCGCGAAAATCGAGTAGAGCAGATGCTGCGGTAAACAGCGCGATTCTCGAGACCCAACTTGCGACGGAGGAGGGGCGTTTACAGTTTCACCCACCATCGGTTAACAAGTATTGTGGCGATCTTCGGCAAGTAAAGCCGGTTCCGCCGGATACGCATGTCTGCCCAGCATCTCGAAATTGGTTTTGTTCGTCGCGGATACTCCTCCAGCGGCGGAGCGGAATCTTATCTGCAACGCCTGGCGCGCGGACTCTGCGCACGCGGGCATTCCGCGCACCTCTTCAGCTCCGATGATTGGCCTGTGGAGGCCTGGCCGTATGGCGAAATCACGCGCGTGCGTTCCCGCTCGCCGCTTCAGTTCGCCGATGGCATGGCGCGGTTGCAGCCGATCGCTCGATGCGATCTGGTCCTGAGCCTCGAGCGAATCTGGAGCTGCGATGTTTACCGCGCCGGCGATGGCCTGCACCGGAGCTGGCTCACCCGCCGCGCCGCGCACGTGAGGCCTTGGCGCCGGGTAACGGAAAAGTTCAGCGCGAAGCATCGTGCGATCCTGCGGTTGGAAGAAGCGTTGTTCGCGGAGCGAGGAGCGCGCCAGGTCATCACCAATTCTGAGATGGTGAAGCGTGAGATCACGGCTTGCTACAGTTACCCAGCGGAAAGAATTTCCGTCGTGCCGAATGGCGTTCCGGTAGACGCGTTTCGCGCGACCGACGAAGAACGCGGTCGCAGCAGAGCGAAACTGGGGCTGACGAAAGAGACGATCGCAGTGCTTTTTGCCGGCTCCGGTTGGGAGCGGAAAGGCCTTCGCTTCGCCATCCACGCGGTGGAGGAGTGCCGCGATGAACGTTTTCGACTGCTGGTAGCGGGCAAAGGGGTTGCGCGAGACTACCGATCAGGCAGCGCTCGCTTCCTCGGTGTGCCGGACGATTTGCGCGAGGTTTACGCCGCAACGGACATTTTTCTGCTACCGACGCTCTACGATCCGTTCTCAAATGCGTGCCTGGAAGCAATGGCATCGGGGTTGCCGGTGATCACGACGCGGGCGAACGGTTTCGCCGAGATCATGCAGGAGAGGGTCCACGGGTCGGTCGTTGACTCGCCGGATGACATTGCGGCGCTGCGGCGAGAACTCGACTACTGGTCCGATTCGGAACGGCGCGCATCTGCTAAGCCCATGCTCCTGGCGCGTGCCGAAGAGTTCGACATTTCGCGAAACGTGGAACGGACTTTGGAAGTCCTTTATGAGGCGGCCAAGGCCGCTTCTACGTCGGGAAAAATCCGGAAAACCTGATCGAGACGGGCGATCTCAAAAATCGGTCGCACATTTTCCTGCAGACCGGCGAGCGCGAACTTGCCGCCGTAGGCCTCGACGCTCTGCATTCCCTCGATCAAAATCGCCAGGCCCGAGCTGTCGATGTAGCTGACCTCAGACAGGTCGACGACCAGCGTTTTCGGCTTTTCGTCTACCATCGCCCCGAGCGACGCCGCGATGCGCGGGGATACGTGGAGATCGATCTCGCCTTTAAGTGGAAGGACGTTGGGGCGGTCAGTCGTTGGCATATCAATGGATGATTTGTGCATCATCTCATAGCGGCGTGCGTCGTCAATCAATCACCAACCGAGCTGCGCCATCACGTCATCGACATTGTCCAAGTCGTCGAAGAGAAAATCGGGCGCCTCTGCAGCCAAGCGCTCTCTTGACCATGAACCCGTG
>JACCXL010000275.1 GCA_013697015.1 Chthoniobacterales bacterium
TCAGTCGTGGAGGAACGCTTTTACTATAATGAAACGCGCGCTCTGCACGTCGCGTTCGGTCGGGTCTTCCGCATTTTTCCGGCGTGGAAATTTCCCGACGCGCCGGCTTTCGGCGGTTGCCGCTCATGGGTCAAGCTGCCGCCTCCGCCATCGACGTTGCGTTCGGAACCAGTGATCAACGATGAGGAGCATGCGCGGCGCGCGCAATTCTTCCGCGCGATCGTCGGCGATGTGGCTACGCAGGCGCCGTTGCCTAGCTGAGAGCAGCGGCGAGGACGTTCGCTTCCGCAGCACTTTCGTCGCGTTGACCGTGGAACTGCATGTCGTACAAGCGCCGGTAATATCCGGATTTGTCGAGCAGCTCGCGATGCGTCCCGATCTCCTTTACCCGTCCGTGATCCATGACCACGATCTGATCGGCGGATAAAATTGTGGAAAGGCGATGCGCGATTGCGATCACCGTGCGCCCGGATGCAAGGGTCTGGAGCGCGATTTGAATTTGCTTCTCGGATTCTGAATCGAGCGCGGAAGTCGCCTCGTCGAGCAGGAGAATCGGCGCATTTTTTAGGAGCGCGCGCGCGATCGCGAGTCGCTGCTGTTGCCCACCTGAGAGGAGGCAGCCTTTGTCTCCGATGACAGTCTCGTAGCCCTGTGGCTGCGCCGTGATGAAGTCGTGCGCGAAAGCCGTTATGGCGGCCGCGTAAACTTCTTCAGCGCTCGCATCGAGCCGTCCGAACTGGATATTTTTAAAGATCGTGTCGTGGAACAAAAATGTTTCCTGCGTCACGAGACCAATTTGTTCCCGCAGCGATTTCTGCGTGACCGTCCGCAGATCGCGTCCGTCGATCCGAACTGCGCCCGCAGTCGGGTCATAGAGGCGCAGGATGAGCGAGAGGATCGTCGATTTTCCGGCGCCGCTCGCACCAACAAGTGCGTAGCTCTTGCCCGGCTCGATGCGCAAACTCAGATCACGGACGGCATCGGTCACGCCCCCGGCATAACGGAAGCCGACGCGCTCAAGCTCGATTCTCCCGCTCGTGGCCGGCAGGGCAATCGCACCAGGCGCATCCTGGACCGTCGATTTGGAATCGAGGATCGCGAAAATCTCCGTCGTCGCTTGGACGGATCGCTGCATGATAATGTGGATTTTGCTCAGGGTCTTGATGGGGTCGTAGAGCAGAAAGATTCCCGAGATCAGTCCAAAGAACCGGCCGGCGCTGATGTTGGCGGCGTAGACGTAGAGCAACGCCAATCCGATACCGAGCGCGGCGAGAATTTCAACCAACGGCCCCATCGCTTCCATCGCTCTGATCATCCGCATCGCGTTCGAAAACTGGAGTTGATTGCTGCGCCGGAACGATTTCGCCTGATGTCCCTCGCGGGCGAACGCTTTGATGACGCGAATACCGGCGAAGCTTTCCTGCATCGTCACCACCATCTGACCCATGTCTTCCTGCTCGTGCTTGACCGCTTTGCGCGCGCGGCGGCCGTAGATGCGCATGGGGATGAGAATGGTCGGGAAAAGCACGAGGGTGACGAGCGTGAATCGCCAGTCCATGTAAAGCAGGACGGTTAAACCGCCGATAATGCCTATCGGCTGGCGAAAGATATCGCTGCTGACGGTAGTAAGCGCCGCTTGCATCCCGCGGGTGTCGTTCGTGATGCGCGACATCAGTAATCCGGACCGCATCCGGTTAAAAAAATCCATCGAGTGGTGGACGATTTTGTCGAAGAGCTGGATACGAATGTCGCTCACGACTTTCGTGCTCACCCAAGCCATGTAGTAAGAGTTTCCGTAGGCGCACAAACAGCGCGCGGTCATAACCAAAGGGATTGCGAGGCAGATCCATACGATCGAATCGATTCTGGTGTTGTCATTCAGGAGTGACAGATCATTGCGCAAGGCCATCGGATTCGGCGCGGCCCCATGGAAAATGAAGCTCGTAACCTTCGCGATCACGATCGGGAAAAATGAATTGATGACGCCGAAGGCGAACCCAAAGCCGAGGCCGAGACCGAAGCGCCAGCGATATGGCGCCACGTAGCTGAAGAGGCGGCGGTACGGGCCCCACGCCACTTTCAACGTGGCCCAGAAAGATAGTTTTTTCCTTGCGGCTTTAGGTGCGCTCATGAGCTGGAGCCGCCGGGGCCGACAGCAGCGATTCCATAGCATCGATTACCTGTTGGGTCGAGATCTGGTTCATCGGCGCGCCGTGCGTCTCCGGCGTGAATTCCAGGAGCGGACGCGCCTGGCCTGCCTGCAACACCACGGCCGGAGTGCAACGGGGCCGCCAGTGGAGCGGATTCGTCGGCCCGAAAAGGACGACCTGCGGCGTGCTCATGGCCGCTGCGAGGTGGACCGGAGCAGAATCCACCGTCACGAGCAAACGAGCTCTGGCCAGGACGGCGGCGAGGGTCGACAACCCAACTGTTCCCGATAAGTCGACAAAAGGTGCGCGGCTTGCCGCTTTGATCGCGGCGATATGACGTTGCTCCAGAACCGAACCCGAGCCGGTGACAACGCACTGGAGGTGTTGCGACGCGCAATGCTCGATTACCCTGGCCCATCGATCCGTTTCCCAGAACTTCTCGGCTCGCGCCGAACCCGGATGGACAATCACGAACGGCTGCTCGACCCCCGCAGCCCGCAGAATTTCGTCGGCGCACGTGCGCTCCGCGGCCGGCAAGGCGAGCCGGACATTTTGCGGCGCTTCGCTGATTCCAAGAGGGCGCAGCAGCGCCAGGTGGT
>JACCXL010000288.1 GCA_013697015.1 Chthoniobacterales bacterium
CCTCCAGCGCGTGCGCAAAGGCGTGATTGTCGCGAGCGTGAGTGATTCTGCCTCGGTCCATTCCTGCGCGGAGAAACTGCGCGCTCTACTTTGAGCCACCCATCCGTTCGAGATCGAGATTCCCGCGCGCCGCGCTCCGGTCGGCGGAAGTGGTTCCCGCTCCCGCTGCTAGACCGGCGAGAAGCAGGTTGCGCGGCGGTGGCGCACTACCTTAGCCTGACGCCATGACTCTGCAGGAACGCATCGACTCGGACACGAAAGACGCGATGCGAGCAAAGGACGCGGCGAAACTTAATGTTTTGCGCATGTTGAAGTCGGCTCTGAAATATGCGGCGATCGAAAAATCCGGCGCCGATGCGTCGCTCGATGACGCCGAGGCTTCGCAGGTGATCCGGAAACAGGTGAAACAGCGACACGATTCGATCGAAAGTTTCGAAAAGGGAGGCCGCGCCGAGCTCGTCGCTAAGGAGAAAGAGGAACTCGCGCTTCTCCAGGAGTATTTGCCGAAAAGCATAAGCGCGCAGGAACTGGCCGCACTCGTTCGCGAAGCGATTGCCGAAAGCGGTGCGACCTCGCGCGCGCAAATGGGGGCGGCCATGAAAGCGGCTCAGGCCAGAGCGGCCGGTCGCGCGGACGGAAAAGCGATCAGCCAGGAAGTGCAGCGACAACTCGCGCCCTGAGCCAGGCGCCGTATGCTCACGGCCATCATCGTCGCGGCGGGAAGCAGTCGCCGCGCCGGCTTCGATAAGTTGTTCGCGCCGCTTGCCGGCAAGCCGGTTCTCGCTCACACCCTCGCTTCCTTTGACATATGCGAATGCGTCGAGGCGATTGTGATCGTCGGTCGCGCGGATCGCCTCGCTGAGATCACGGAGCTCGCGCGCGTCGCCGCGCCGCGCAAAGTGCGCGCCATCGTGGCGGGCGGCGAGCGTCGCCAGGATTCAGTTCGCCGTGGACTCGACCAGGTCGATGCGGTCGCGCAGTTCGTAGCGGTTCACGACGGCGCCCGGCCTTTGATTCGACCGGCAGAAATTGAGCGTGTTTACGCCGCGGCAAAGAAACATGGCGCGGCCTCTGCCGGCGCTCGGGTCGTTGACACGCTCAAGCGCGCCGATGAACAGTTGCTCGTCATCGGCGGGGTGGAGCGCGAGCGTCTTTTTGCGATGCAAACGCCGCAAATCTTTGCGCGCTCCGTCCTCGAGAAGGCGTGTGCGCACGTGTCCGCTGCAGGCCTAATGGTGACCGATGAAGTTTCAGCCGCGGAGCTAACCGGCCAAAAAGTTGCGATCGTGCCTAACGATCAATGGAATTTGAAGATCACGCATCCCGGGGATCTGCGCATCGCCGAGTTCCTGCTAAGTCAACATCGCGACGCGTGAGTCATCCAGCGCCCGGCTCCGATCAGCAAAGTGCCCAGACGGTGGCGAACTGGTTGGAAGGCTGGCGCTCATCCGACTCCCCCGCTGCTCTGAGGGACGCGCGCACCGCATCCGAGGCGGCGAAGGCGCTCCTCGGTCATGGCGAACCGCTTCTCGCGTTTGACCTGACTGCAGAGGCGATCGCGCGCTGGCCAGATGACGTGCGTTTGCACCAGCTGCAAGGCCTCGCCCTTGCGCGCAGCGGTGCGCGCGAAAAAGCGCAGGAAATTCTCGAGGAACTGAGGCGCAATGGACATGCCGACGAGGAGACGCTCGGCATGCTCGGTCGCGTCCAGAAAGATCTCGCGCGCGACGCATCCAGCGCGAGCGAACGCGTCGCGCACTGGGGTCGCGCGGCGAAGTTCTACGAGGAAGCGTACGCGAAAACCGGCGGCTACTGGAGCGGCATTAATGCCGCCACGATGAACTTGTTCGCGTCGAAGACGGACGTGGCGCTCGATCTGGCGCGCGCTGTTCGTTCCGATTGCCTCACGAAACTGAATGCCAAGTCCGGCGAGCGATACTGGGTTCTGGCCGCGCTGGGAGAAGCAGCGCTCGTGCTACGTGACTGGGACGAAGCGCGCGATTGGTATTCGCAAGCGGTCGCGCATGCCGCCGATCGATTTGCCGATATTCATTCGAGCCGCCGGAACGCTCGTCTCCTGCTTGACCATTGGCGCGTTGACGCGGCGGCGATCGAAAACATCTTGCAGACTCCTCCGGTAATCGCCTTTGCCGGTCACATGATTGATCAACCCGGACGGCTCACGCCTCGCTTCCCGCCAGCGGCAGAGGCTGTCGTCGCGGATGCTCTGCGGCAGAAGCTTGCGTTGCTAAAACCACGTTTTGCTTTCGCCTCCGCCGCCTGCGGCGCTGACATTCTTTTCCTCGAGGCGATGGCGGAGGCAGGCGCGGAATGCACCATCGTGTTGCCCTACGCGCGGGAAGAGTTCGAGCACGATAGCGTGGATATCATCCCGGATAGCTCCTGGCAGCGTCGCTTCCGGCGGGTCCTCGAAAACGCGGCACGCGTCTTGACCACCTCACTCCACCGTCTGGAAATCGGAGGCGTCTCGTACGAGTTCTGTAATCAGATGATTCTCGGTCTCGCCAGCATTCGAGCCAGTCAACTGGAGGCGGACCTCATTCCGATGGCAGTCTGGGATGGCCAGCCGGGCGACGGACCGGGCGGTGTGGCCAGCGTCGTCGCGCACTGGGAGGCGGCACAGTTACAGCCCGTGCTTGTCTGGCCTATAAGCCGCAATGCGGCGGATCTTCCTCAATCTTTGGACGCCGCCGCTCTTCCATCGTCTGATCAGAATTTTGGCTCTCGAATCGCGGCCGTTCTCTTCGCCGACGCCGTTGGGTTCAGCAAACTGCGGGAAGCGGAAGTGCCACGTTTTATCGAACATTTCCTCGGCGCGATCGCCCATCTGAGTGATGAATTCGCGGCCTCGCTACTGGCGAAAAACACCTGGGGAGATGGTCTCTACTTTGTTTTCCGGGACGTGGCCTTTGCAGGCGAATTCGCCCTCCGGATTGTAGACATAATCAATTCGACCAACTGGGTGGCGCATGCACTCCCGGCGGATTTGAATCTTCGGATCGGTCTGCATGCCGGGCCGGTTTACGAATTCATCGATCCGATCACCGGCGTGCGCAGCTACGGCGGAGCGCACGTCAGCCGTGCCGCGCGCATCGAGCCGATCACTCCGCCCGGACAAGTGTATGCGAGCGAGGAGTTCGCCGCGCTGGCCGCCGCCAATCCTCAGAATATTTTTGCCTGCGATTACGTCGGGCGCACACCCATGGCGAAGAATTACGGTACGGTGCCAATGTACCACGTTCGAAGAAACTCCAGGTGCGGAATGATGAAGCGCGCTTCATCTTAGTTCGCGATGCAATCGGTCTCGCAACGCCCGTTGATCTTCGTCTCCGCCGTCACGCGAGAACTCGAGAGCGCGCGTCAGCTGGTTGCAAATACCCTCACGTTTCTCGGCTACGAGCCGGCCTGGCAGGACCTTTTCGGTACGGAAGGCGGTGACCTGCGGGAACTTCTGCGACAACGGATCGACCAATGCAACGGCGTCGTGCAATTGGTCGGCCATTGTTACGGAGCGGAGCCGCCCAAGCCGGACGAGAAATTCGGTCGCGTCAGCTACACCCAGTATGAGGCTCTCTACGCACGTGAGCGCGACAAGAAGGTCTGGTATTTGTTCATCGACCCGAATTTTCCGGCGGATTCGTGCGCAGAAGAGCCGGAGGAGGAACGCGAACTGCAGACTGCTTATCGCCGGCGCCTGGAAACGGACACACATCTCTTTCACCCGCTGACGAGTCGCGAAGCGCTCGAAGCCAGCGTCCTCAAACTGCGCGACGATCTCACCGGACTGCGCCGCGGCGCCAAGCGTTGGGCGGCCGCGGTCGCGCTTCTCCTGGTTATGAGTGTGGCGCTTGGTCTATGGCTGCTCCTCGGAGAGCGGCGCACGCAGCGTGAAGTCGGCGAAACGAAGCAGGCCCTCGCATCGATGACGGCGGAGATGTCGCAGCTTCGTAAAGGAATCGTCGAGTTCCCGCATGTGGAAGCACAAGTCCGACAAAACCAGAGGGGCAACGACGCCACCGCGGTACAGGACAAAGTCTACGCAGAACTCGCGAAGCAGCTCGGGATTGACCCGAAGACGCTGCGCGAGAAACTCCCGCAGTTCGCCGATCAACTAAAGCGCGCTTCGGACGCCAGCAGCTATGAGCGCGCTACCGCCGCTTATGTGGCCCGTGATTTTGCCGAAGCCGAACGTCTCGCGACCCTCGCGACGAATCAGGCGAAAGAGGCTTATCCGCCGAAACCTGGGGAGGCCATCAAAGCACTGGAGCTGGCGGGCTGGGCCACACAGCAGCTCGTGCATTCTTCCGACGCGCTCCGCCATTTTCGCGCGGCGGAAGC
>JACCXL010000292.1 GCA_013697015.1 Chthoniobacterales bacterium
TCCGTGGCAGCACAGCGCTGCTGAGCGAATCGAATTGCTTGCGGCTTGAGCACAAAGACCCGCAGCAGGCCGAGCGACTCCAGGCAGGCCCACCCACACCGATGCGGCTCTATCTCGATCACCACACGCGATCTCACATCGCGCAGACTGGCATAAAAACGGACGATCTGTCCAGCCGTTTTTCTTTGCAGAGCTTTGCAGAGACTTGTTAGGATCCTGAAGAAATTTCGTTAGGTTGTGGGCCTTCTTCAACGATCAAAAAAGTCAGGCTGAGGATTGCTCAACTAACTCAGTCCGATAGTCTGCTTCGGCGGGGAGAGGGTCAATGCTTCGCACACCGTGACTGGAATGGCGACGTTCATTTGTTCGAATCCGCATCCTCGGGCTCCGCCTCGGTAAAAAAAAAAGGCGGCGCCGGGATTTTCCCAGCACCGCCCGCGACTCTGCAGTTACAGGAGGGTGTTGCCCCGGCGGCCGTTGCCGTCGTCGCCACGCGGATTTCGCCCCTGGCCGTGTTGCTGGTGGGCATGTTTTCCAGCGCCCTTCTTGCCGCCCTTCGCGTCTTTTTGGGGTTCGAGGTCTTTCACGTCCTGGGTCGTTTCTGTCGTCTTGGGATTTTTGTTTTCTGACATGGTCCGATGTTCCTTAGTTAGTTGTTAGGGGTTTCTCTCGTGCAGCGGAGGTTAATTTCTCCGGCATCTTATTCAGTGTTACCATGACGCGTGCCAATGGAGGTCGTGACCCGGGGAAATCTTGACGGCATCAGTCAAATACCTCGCCAAATGTAATTTACGCGCCAACTAAATCGCAGTAACGCATTTCGAGCGCGATCGGCTCAAATTCACCTTGGCTCAAGTATGAAGCACTGATTGTCCGTTTCTGCTGCACCATCGTCCAGTTCCGAAGCCCTATCGCACCGAACCAGGAATGGAGCGTAGCGGTTGCGTCAGATTGCGTGGCAAGACCGCTCCGGCGCATTACTGTTGCGAGATGCCCCGCGCTTCCGCCTCACCCAGATGAGCGCGCCTACGGAGGAAATCAGAAGTCACTTTCCCGCACTCGAACGCACGGAGGCTGGTCGGCCGATTGCGTATTTCGATGGCCCGGGTGGCACACAGGTCCCCCGCTCGGTCGTCGCTGCGATGTCTGATTATCTTTATCATCACAATGCCAATACACATTGGGCATTCCCGAGCAGTGCCGAAACCGACGCGATGATCGCGGAGGCACGGCGCGCGCTGGCAGATTTTTTGAACGCTGCGCCGAACGAAATCGCGTTCGGCGCGAACATGACGAGTCTCACCTTCCATCTTTCGCGCGCGCTCGGTCGTGCTTACGGACGAGGAGACGAAATAGTTATCACGGAGCTCGATCATCACGCGAACGTGGCGCCGTGGCGCGCTCTGGAGCAGGAGTGTGGCGTCACCATTCGGACCGTGAAGATGATTCCCGAGACCGGAGGACTCGACTGGAACGACTTCGAGCGGCAGGTAAACGCTCGCACCAAATTGATCGCGGTGGGCGCAGCTTCCAACGCTCTGGGAACAAAAACGGATGTTCCGCGAGCGGTCGCCATGGCTCGCGCGGTCGGTGCCAAAATCTTCGTCGACGCGGTGCACTACGCGCCACATGAGTTGATTGATGTGCGCGCGCTCGATTGCGACTTTCTCGCATGCTCGGCCTACAAGTTCTACGGACCGCACGTCGGTATTCTCTACGGGCGGCAAGATTTACTCGCATCCGTCGATTTTCCGAAGTTGTTGCCGGCACCCGACACTGCCCCGGAACGGGCGGAAACAGGCACGCAGAATCACGAGGGAATCGCGGGCGCAGCCGCCGCAGTTGATTTCCTCGCTGCCCTTTCCGCACAGGAAACAAGGCGCATCAGACTGGCGGCTACGTTTCACGAATTACACGCGCGCGGAAGCGTTCTCCTGAGACAAGCGTGGGAAGAATTGACTGCGATCAAAAAGGTCCGCGTTTATGGACCCACTCCCGACATGCCGCGCACCCCCACGCTCGCTTTCTCGATTGAGGGGCTTTCCTCAGAGAGCGTCGCGTGACGTCTGGCGGAAGG
>JACCXL010000334.1 GCA_013697015.1 Chthoniobacterales bacterium
GCGAACGAACGCAACCAGTAGCCAGGCGAGCACGCCCGCGCCCAGAACCAGCGTGTAGCGCGCGGACGCCGGCGTAACGCTGAGGAATTCGTGTCGCATCGCCGCGGCCAATGCGTGGAGGTGCAGCGCCGGGCCGGCGGTCTCGGGGCTGAGCGGGGTCGAGAAAACATCGTGCGCGACCTGAGCCGATGAGCCGATCACGATGATCTTATCTGTAAAGAAAGCGCCGTCGGCGTAATTCGCGTGCCAGATTTTAGTATCGAAAAGTTCCCAGAGCGGACGCGGAGGGAAAGCGTCCTCCGCGCAGAATCGCATGCGGCGCGCCTCAAGATCGTGCGGCAAATCTGCTCCCAGGCCGAGTTTCTGCAGGCCGCGACCCGAGAGCGAGACATACGGTTTCTCACCGGGATTCCCGCGCTGACCGGAAAGCTGCAGGTCGGTAACGGTGTAACGCACGGTCCGAATCTTCTGGTCGAGCGGATCCGCGAAAAAAACCACGTAGCCGACTCGATCGTCTTCAATCTGCGGCGACGGAATCAATGTAGTGTTCGGCTGGATCAGTTGCGCGGCGCCGCCTTGCTCCTGCACGGCGGCGAAATCGAAGTTTGCGCCCAGCACCACTTTGTCGCGATGGCGCTCCAAGGCTCCGTGAAAGGCGGCGTCGCCGTCGTTCGGCGGATTGAAAATCAAGTCGAACATGACGAGCCGCGCGCCGGACGCGAAAAGCTTATCGAGCAGTATGGCCCAGACTTCGCGAGACCACGGGAAGGGGCGCTCGCTCATCAGTTGCAGAGCGCGGCTGTCCTTCAACTGTTCGGCGTCGTAGGGTGTGAATTGCATGGTGCTCTGGTCGATCCCGAGGAACACGAACTCGCCCCGCGTTTCCGTTTTGCGCCCTTCCCGCTGCATTAAATCTTCGAAGCTTTGCTCGCCCGACCAAACCGCGGAGACGAATGGGATCGAAGGCAAGAGACGAACGACGAGGATAAGGCTCGTGCAGAGCAGGCAAATCGCGGCCAGGATCAGGACGCGATATCGGTTCAGCCAATGCATGAAGCGCAAATCCTAGAAAAACCGGACGACGCGGCCAATCGCAAAGTGCGGAGCATCTCAGCGGAATCCATTTGTCATTTGCCTGCACCTGTTTAACTTTCCGGCCCGCTGCCTGCGCAGCGACGATCTGCTCACCTGGCCGCTTAAATTTTGGCCGAATCAGCGAATGAGGTTGTGGAGATCGAAACGAAGGAAACAATTCGCTGAAAGAGGAGCCCCGAAAACATTCGGGGTAATATAAAATGCCAAGAGCAACTAACGCCCCGGCCAGCCGGGAGCGGCGCAAACGCGTTCTCGACCAGGCCAAGGGATACCGTGGCCGCCGTTCCAAGCTATTCCGTTACGCCAAGGATGCGACGATGAAGGGAAAGTATTGGGCTTATCGCGATCGCAAAACGCGGAAGCGCAATTTTCGCATGCTGTGGATTCAACGCTTAAACGCGGCCGTCCGCGCGCATGGCATGACCTACAGTCGCTTCGCCGAAGGATTGAAAGTGGCCGGCATTTTGCTCGACCGGAAAATTCTTTCGGACCTCGCCATCACGGATGAGGCGTCGTTTAAATCGATCGTCGAACAGGTGAAAGGCGCCCTCGAAGGGAAGTCGAAGAAGGCGGCGTGATTCGTTAAAAGGTTAAATTGTTAAAACGTTAAAGCGCAGGCCGTTTTAACGTTGTAACTCTTTTAACAATTTAACCTTCACCGCCCATGCCTCACCCGCTCGAAGAATTACGCGACTCCGCGCTGCGCGACATCGCGGAGACGCAGGACGAACAAGCGCTCGAAAATCTGCGCGTCCGTTATCTCGGGCGCAGCGGGAGCATCTCCGCATGGGGCGAGCAGATGAAGACGCTCGGAAAAGAAGAGCGCCCGGTCGTTGGTAAACTGCTGCACGAGGCGCGCAATGCCGTCACGGCCGCGCTCGCGCAGACGAGCGAACGTCTCCGAGCGGCAAAAGAAGCAGGCGCGCTCGCCGGCCTCGATGTCTCGCTGCCCGGCACCGCGTACGAGGCAGGCGCTTTGCACCCGCTTACGCAGATGCTCGATCGTGCCATTCAGATTTTCCGTCGTATGGGTTTCGCGCTCGCGGAAGGTCCCGATCTCGAGACGGAATGGCACTGTTTCGACGCGCTTAACACGGCGCCTGATCATCCCGCGCGAAACGAACAGGACACATTTTATCTGGCGGACGGCCGGTTACTCCGAACCCACACTTCCACGGTGCAGATCCGCACCATGGAAACGGCTGCGCCGCCCCTTCGTGTGATCGCGCCCGGTGCGGCTTATCGACGCGACGAAGTGGACGCCACGCACAGCGCGCAATTTCACCAAATTGAGGGGCTTTACGTGGACGAAGACGTCAGCGTCGCCGATCTGAAAGGGACGCTGGAGTTTTTTCTGCGCGAACTTTTCGGAGAGGACACGGCGGTTCGTTTTCGGCCGCATTATTTTCCGTTCACGGAGCCGAGCTTCGAAATCGATGTAAAATCGAAGGCGCTAAAAGGAGGCGAACAATGGATCGAGGTTTGTGGCTGCGGCATGGTGCATCCCGCCGTCTTCGAAGAGGTAAACCGCGCGCGCTCTGATTTGGCCTTCGATCCGGAGAAGTGGACCGGCTTCGCCTTTGGTCTGGGGATGGACCGGCTCGCGCTGATTCTCTTCGATATCCCGGATCTTCGGCTCTTCGCACAAAACGACCTGCGCTTTCTCCGGCAGTTCGCCTAACGAACAATGAAGTTTTCGATCAACTGGCTGCGCGAATTCGTCGAGCTCCCCGCGAGCATCGAGCAACTGGCCGAGACATTGACGATCGCAGGTGTCGAGATTGAAGGAATCGAACGGCGCGGCGCGGATTTCGAGCGCGTGGTGGTCGCGCAAATCAAAGAATCAAAACAGCATCCGAACGCCGATCGGCTCAGCGTTTGCCAGGTGGACGACGGCAGTGGCGTTTCCCGGCAGATCGTGTGCGGGGCGAAAAATTACCAGGTGGGCGACAAAGTGCCGCTTGCGCTGCCGGACGCAGTTTTGCCTCACGATTTGAAAATCCGCGCGAGCAAACTTCGTGGTGTTGAGTCGGGAGGAATGCTTTGCAGCGCGAAGGAGCTGGGGATTGCGGAGGATGCGGCTGGATTGCTCATCCTATCGCCGGCCGCAAAGGTCGGCGCACCCATCGGCACTCTTTTTCCCGCGGACACAATCATCGAGGTAGAGATCACGCCCAACCGTGGTGACTTGCTCAGTTACCTGGGCCTCGCGCGCGAGATTGCCGGCTTGACCTCGCGCCACATTCGCGCTCCCGAAATCGCGCCGGCCGTGCATTCCGTCTCCGCTGGCGTCGGCATTTCCGCGTCGCGTGAATGTCCCTTTTATTCGGCGCGGCGTATCTCGGATGTGAAGGTGGGACAGAGTCCCGAATGGTTGCGCGCGCGGCTGGAAGCATCCGGTCTGCGGTCCATCAACAGCGTCGTGGATATCACGAATTACGTGATGCTCGAATTGGGCCAGCCGCTGCATGCATTCGACGCCGAGAAGGTTTCGGGGGCGATCAACGTGCGCTTGGCCTACGCCGGGGAAGAATTTCTCGCTCTCGACGGAAAGACTTACTCATTACGTTCAGAGCATCTGGTGGTCGCGGACCAGGTGCGTGCGGTCGCCATCGCCGGTGTGATGGGAGGTGAGGATACGGGAGTGAAGACCGCGACACGCCACGTCCTGCTGGAGAGCGCGTATTTCCTGCCTGCCAGCGTCCGGCGGACAGCGCGCGAGCTCAATCTGCCGAGCGACTCAAGTTATCGTTTCGAGCGCGGTGTGGACCCGGCCATGACTCTGCGTGCTTCGGCGCGCGCAACGCAACTAATTGGCGAACTCGCGCGGGGTACGGCGGAGACGAGGATTGGCGTCGCAGGGAAGCTGCCCGAAGAGGACGTTGAAATCCGGTTGCGTTCTTCCCGCTGCCAGCGCTACCTCGGTGTTTCGCTCGATGAACCTGAGACGACGCGCGTCTTAGAGCAGTTCGGGTTGCATAAAACACGTGTGGAAGCGGGAGAGACGTGGTGGCGACCGCCGAGTTACCGGACCGATCTCAGGCGCGAGGTGGATTTAATCGAAGAGGTTATCCGCGCTTACGGCATCGAAAAAATTCCGGCTCGCGATCGCAGCCGCTTCACGCCGATGACAGCGGCCGACCGGATTTATGATCGGGAGATCGCGCTGCGGCGTTCCTTGGTCGCGCGCGGAATCTTCGAAGCGCGCACTTCGGCGCTCGTGCCACGCGCTTTCAAGGAAGAGGCGCTCCCATTGAAAAACCCGCTGAGTGAAGATCACGTCGCGCTTCGCCCGACGCTCATTCCAGGGTTGCTCGGTGTGCTGGAGCGAAATCTCCGCCTCGGCGCGACGAGCACCCGGGTTTTCGAACTTGGCCGCGTCTTTCGAGCCGGGGACGGGAAGGAGAGTCGCAACCTGGCGCTGGTCTTTTCCGGTCGCGCGCAGGCGGAACCGCATTGGCGCAGCGGCGCTGAATGGCAGCTGGATTTTTTCGACGTGAAAGGGGTTCTCGAATCGCTCGGCCGCACCGTGCTCTCGTTTCGTCGCACGGAGAAAGCCGATTTTGCTTTCGCCGCCGAAATTCTCGGGGAGGGCAAGATCCTCGGACTCGCCGGCCAGCTTTCGGGTGCGCACACGGTTGTTTTGGGAGCGCATGCGCCGATTGTCGTGGCGGAGATCGCACTCGAAGAAATACTGACGGACGATGCGAACGCGGCGGTGTTTCGTGGGTTGGAACGCTTTCCCGCGGTCACGCGCGACATCGCGTTGATCGCTTCCGAAAGCCTCGCGCACGAGAGGATCGTGGCGGTTCTGCGGGAGGCGAAGGAACCCCTCCTGGAAGGGGCGAAATTGTTCGATCTATTCGATGGAAAGGAAGCGGCCGGCCTCGGTGGAGGGCGCAAGTCGCTCGCTTACACGTTGACATATCGGGACAAGAATCGGACACTGACTAGCGAGGAAGTGACGGTCGTACATATGCGCATCCGCGAGCGGTTGAAGGCCGAGTTACCGGTCGAGTTGCGCGAATAGTTCTTTTAAAAATTTACCCTGCGATGTTCGAGATTACAGGTGTGATTCCCGAACCGATATTGCGTTAGCTAGGAGGCTGTTTCGTCGTGAGAACATGACATGCCTTAATTGGAAGTCAGACGCTCCGGCGATGGTCGTCCGCCCGTTACCGAAAGGGAACGGGATATCCACCTAAACGGCACCAGCGGGGTAAAATCTTAAAGGCGCCCGGATCCGCAAAGATCCGGGCGTTTTTCTTTCCGGAAGGGGCTTTGCCCTTTCGCTGCCGCGCTCACGCTGGTAACGGTCTTCCGTGCGCGCGATTCTCGCTCTCGAAGACGGTCGGATTTTCGACGGGCAATCGTTTGGCGTTAGCGGGACTCGCGTCGGCGAGATCTGCTTCAACACTTCGATGACTGGCTACCAGGAAGTCCTGACCGACCCGTCCTATCGGGGGCAAATCGTCGCGATGACTTATCCGTTGATCGGAAACTACGGAACGAACGCGCTCGATCAGGAAAGCCGATCGCCGCACGTTCGCGGCTTTGTGGTGGAAGAACTCAGCTCGATCCCGAGCAATTGGCGCTCGGAGGAATCGCTCGACGATTATCTGCGGCGCTGGGAAATCCCCGGTTTGCAAGGCGTGGACACGCGCGCTTTGACGCGGCATCTTCGGACGCGCGGCGCGATGAAAGCTTGCCTAACGAGTGACGCGATTTCCGAAAAGGAAGCAATCGCACAGGCGGTCGATGGCACCGGGGTCGACGGCATGGATTTTGTGCGCGAAGTGACCGCGCCGGTTGCCTACGAATGGGATCCTGACGACACTCGCAGTGGCGAATGGTCGGTCGCCAGCGGCAGCGCCGGCGAAGTGACGACCGCGAAATTGCCGCCCGTCCGGCATCGCGTCGTCGCCTACGATTTCGGAATTAAGGAAAATATCCTGCGGCGGCTGCGCCAATCGGGCTTCGGCGTCACGGTCGTGCCAGCGACCGCCTCCGCGGATGAAGTGCTCGCCCTGCAGCCAGACGGCGTTTTTCTGTCCAATGGACCGGGCGATCCGGCGGCTCTTCCTTACGCGCACGAGGCGCTGCGCGGTTTGATCGGGAAGAAGCCGATCTTCGGAATTTGTCTCGGGCATCAGGTCCTTGGTTTCGCTTTCGGGGGGCGAACATTCAAACTGAAATTCGGCCACCGCGGTGGCAATCAGCCGGTGAAAGATTTGCGTAGCGGGAGAGTCGCGATCACGTCGCAGAATCACGGATTCGCGGTCGATCCTGAATCACTTCCACCGCAGATTGAAGTCACACACGTGAATCTCAATGACGGAACGGTGGAAGGGATGCGTCACCGCGAACTGCCGATCTTCAGCGTGCAATATCATCCCGAAGCGGCGCCCGGTCCGCACGACGCGAGCTACTTCTTCTCGCAGTTTGCCAACCTGATCGACGAGAGGCCCTAGCTCGCGAACCGGTCGAATTTGACGCCCAACCATACCGCCGGACTGTAGTGCATGTATAACTCCTCCAAATTCCTTAAAGCAACTGTGGCAGTAACGTTTACTGTCGCTTTGCTTGCGGCCCCGCTCGCGTTGGCCGAAGACCCGCACGGCAAAGAGTCGCTCGATGCCTCCGCCACGAAAACCGTCACGGGCGAGGTCGTCGATATGATGTGCTACGTGGACCACAATGCCACGGGCGATAAACATTCCACCTGTGCCGCGAAATGCATCAAGGGCGGTGGACCGGTCGGCATCGTCAGCGAAGGCAAAGCTTATTTGATCGTCGGTGACCACAAGCCGATGAACGATCAACTCGCCGAGCACGCCGGCAAAACGGTGACCGTGAAAGGTAAGATGGCGGAGCGCGGTGGTATCGCGATGCTGGAGAACGCCGAGATCGTAAAGCAGTAGGTCAAATTCGGATTTCGATCGACGCGCAATTCTGACGCTCCGTCAGTTGCGCGTCGCTTCGCGTATCACACCGCATGCACGCGGCCGAGGTAGATGTCCGTCCATGAGGTCGAAGTGAATCCAATCGGCGCCACCTCGATTACCTGGTGAATTTCTTCTCCCAGCCGCGCAAAATCGGCCGCGAGAAGGGACGACGCGACAAGGAGCTTTGATTCCGGCATGGGAAAGGTGACGCGGCGATTCTGGAGCCTTGCGCCTTTGGTTCAACGGAAAGGAACCGCTTCTGCGAATGTGACCGCGCCCGCAGAGGTTTCCCTTGACGCAGGATGCGTCCGTTTCTAGATACTCTCAGCCGTTCGGGATCGGGGTTCGTAGCACGCAATTTGCTTCGAGCTGAAGGTAGCGCGGTAGTCCGGTAGGCTGGCAGCACGTTCAATCGAGACATCAAATTCATGTTCAACGGACTCTTTGGCTGGCTTTCAAGCGACATCGGAATCGATCTCGGCACCGCCAACACTCTCGTTTATGTGAAGGATCAAGGCATCGTGCTGCGCGAGCCTTCCGTGGTGGCAGTGCAGGCGGGCACGAGCAAAGTGCTGGCGGTCGGCGACGAAGCCAAACGCATGCTCGGTCGCACCCCGGCCAACATCGTCGCGGTACGTCCGCTCAAAGATGGCGTCATCGCGGATTTCGAAGTGACGGAGGCGATGCTCCGGCATTTCATCACGAAGGTGCAGGGCCGCCGCGTCCGTGCGAAGCCACGCGTCGTGATCGCCGTTCCCTCGGGCATCACGGAAGTGGAGAAACGTGCCGTGCGCGAATCAGCGACGCATGCCGGTGCGCGCGAAGTTTATCTGATTGAAGAGCCGATGGCGGCAGCCATCGGCGTCGGTCTGCCGGTGCAGGACCCGGCCGGAAATATGATCATCGACATCGGTGGCGGCACGACCGAGGTCGCTTTGATTTCGCTTTCCGGGATCGTCTTCAGCCGCAGCGTGCGGGTCGCGGGTGACGAGCTCGACGAAGCGATCGTCCAATACATGAAGCGCGCCTACAACTTGATGATCGGCGAGCGCACAGCGGAGGAGATCAAAATTAAAATCGGATCCGCTTATCCGAGCGAAAAGGAAACGAGTGTGGAAGTGAAAGGCCGGGATTTGGTCGCGGGATTGCCGAAGACGCTCATGATCACTTCGCAGGAGGTACGGGAAGCTTTGCTCGAGCCGATTTCCACGATCGTGGACTCGGTTCGCATTACTTTGGAACGATGCCCGCCGGAGCTCTCAGCCGATTTGGTGGATCGCGGGCTGGTGCTCGCGGGTGGGGGAGCGTTGCTCCGCGGTTTCGATAAACTTTTGAGCGAAGAGACAGGTCTGCCTGTCCATGTTGCCGAAGATCCTCTGAGCGCGGTGGCGGAAGGAACGGGCAAATGCCTCAATGAAATTAAATTTTTGCGGCAGGTGGCTTCTTCGGATCGCACCTGGCGCTAGCCAAGCTCTGCACAACGCGAATTCGGCCCGCGAATCCACGGGACCAGAGCGAATGGGCGCGTTCTCATGAGCCGGACGAGCGTCGTCGCGCTGCTCATCTTCGTCGCGATCCTCGGGTATTTCTTCACCTTGGGCGCGGAGAGCACGCGCAGACTCCAGGCAGGCGTCTACCAGCTCCTCTCGCCCTTTCTGATCACGGGATCGGGTTTGGAAAAGCAGATCACATCGGTGCGTTCGGGGTTGAAATCTCTGGAAGACCTGGAGCGCGATAACACGACACTTCGCGTAGAGAATCGATCCCTGCGCGCGACGAATCAGGCGCTGCGTGACGTAGAGCACGAGGTCAATCGTCTGCGCCATGCGCTTAACTATCGCGAGCGCTCCGTCTTTAAACTCGTTCCGGCGGAGATTGTAACGCGCGATGCCTCGAACTGGTTTCGAACCGCCACGATCAATCGTGGTAAGGACGACGGGATCGAGGGCGACATGCCGGTCGTGACAGATGAGGGACTGGTCGGGAAAACGACAACGGTCAGCGCCAATATCTCACTCATCCTTTTAGTCTCGGATGAGAACTGCCGTGTCGCCGCGAACGTGGAGGGAACACGAGAGCAGGGGATTGTTTCGGGGGAGCGCGTCGTGGGCTCGATTACGCCCCTGCTCGATCTTAACTTCCTCTCGAAACAAGCCGACTTGAAGCCGGGACAAAAGATTTTTACCTCCGGCGTGGGCGGCGTTTTCCCGGCCCAGCTCTTGATAGGGCAGGTGAAAACATTCGCTCTGCGTGCGCTCGATGGTCAGGCCCGGGTGGCTCCGGCGGTCGATCTCGCGCACCTCGAAGATGTATTCGTCGTCACGGGAAGAAAATGATCTTCTTCGTGCTCTTACTATTTTTCGTGGCGGCGGCACAGATCGGGGAATTTTTTCTGCCGACGCTCGATTGGATGTGTAACGCGCACATCTACGTAGTACCTGTCATCGTATTCTACGGCGCGATGGCGCTGCCGTTTCCGCTCGTGCTTGGGTTGGCGACC
>JACCXL010000340.1 GCA_013697015.1 Chthoniobacterales bacterium
CTGGTAATGTTTCGCACCCCGGCTTTCGCGAAGATTTTGTAGCGTTTCTCCATTTCATCAATCACCCAGCGCAACGCGAGCAGCACCTTCTTCGGGTCTGTCACAACCGGGAAGACGAGATGCGGTAGCGTGTTATACATCTGCATTTCCACCACTTTCGGGTCGATCATGATGAAACGCAGTTCTTCCGGTGTGAACCGAAAGAGCATGCTCGCGACGAGCGCATTGATACAGACGCTCTTGCCGCTGCCGGTAGTGCCCGCCACGAGCAGGTGCGGCATCTGCGCCAGATCAGCGATGATCGTTTTGCCGTAAACATCCTTGCCGAGCGCGATCGGGAGTTTCGCATTCGTCTCCGTCCAATCGCCGGATTGCATCAGCTCGCGCAGCGTGACCTTGACCTTGCGGCTGTTGGCCAACTCAATCCCCACGGTGTCCTTGCCCGGGATTGGCGCGAGAATATTGATCCGCTCCGCTCGCGTGGCGCGCGCCAGGTCGCGCTCCAGCGCGACGATTTTATCTACGCGCACGCCTTTGGCCGGATAGACTTCGTAGCGCGTAATTGTCGGGCCTTTCGTGATGTCGCCCGGCACGACCGCGATTCCGAATTGCCCGAGCGTTTCGATCAGCGTCTGCTGAATGCGCTCCAGTTCCGCCGGATCGGTCGCGGTGCGGCCTTCCGTATCGTGTTCGTCCAGCAAATCGAAGCCCGGCAGCGCATAATGCTCTGCGTCCCAGTTCCCACTCGTTAGGCCGACGGAGGTCCTCGATTTCTTCGCTTCGCCGCGCAACTCCGCCAGCGACGGTTTCTTGCGCGCCTCTGACTCTGCCGGCCACGCAGTCGTGTCCACGATGTTCGGCTTCGGTCGACGGGCGAGTTCTTCCGGCGAAATGAAGGATCCCGGCGTCTCAGCGAACGGCGCGCCCTTCTTTTTCAGCTGGCGCTCGATCGAGCGTTGCTGTTTCGCGAGTTCACGCTGGTTGATATCGAGTTGACCTTTGACGTCCGCATGCCGGAGCCTGCGCTTCAGACGCCAATCGCGAAATGCGACGATTGCTCGGTTGGTGCTCGCGACCGACTCCCGCACAAGATGGATCGGGCGGAGCCCCGTCATCAGGATCAAGCTCGTCACGTAGAGGCCGCCGAGGAGAATGAGCGAGCCGACGCGGCCCATCATTTGTTGCGCCAACTGCCGTCCGAAGGAGTAGCCGACCCACCCGCCCGGTCCCTGAATATTAAAGCGCGAATGCCAATCACGCAGAAAATGATGCTGCAGATGCAGCAGACACGCGCCGGAAACGATAAAAAGTGCGATCCAACCCGCTCGTTTCGCGACCTGCAGTTTGGCGTAAAACAACTTGGCGACGCCGAATCCGAGTAGCACCGCCGCCAAAAGATAGGAGGCCGCGCCGATCATTAGATAACAGAAGCCGGCGATGACCGCGCCAAGAGGGCCAATGAAATTCTGGGCCGTCGAATTGGGCGGCGACAGGTAACTGAACGGCACCCAAGACGGCAAGTCTTTCGGCGCGTACGAAATAAGCGCGAGAAAGAGCAACGTGCCCGCTCCCAGCAAAAGGAGCGCAAACACTTCGTTCCAAGCGCTATTTTTTACCGAGCGTGCCACGGGGCAGATAGTAAACGGGCAGGCGTTGCTTTCAATTCAATTACGGCGCGCGGGGAAGCATTCCGTCACCCGAGTATCATAGAAGCGCGACCGCGCGCTTTTAGTTGCAGCGCGCGAAGAATACCGCCTACACTCGTCCTCGCATGAGATTGCCGCTTCGTCAGTGCGCGTCGTTCGTTGCCGCGGGCGCGCTCATTTTTTTCTGTTCCTGCGAACGGCATCACCTCGCCGAATTGTCCGAAGATCAAGCTGTCGATCCGGCCAAGGCAGAGCGCGCGGAAGCAAAATCGGAAACCGGCGCTTCGCCCGTCGCGGGCGCGATCGCCACGCCGGTCAATTTTTTCCCCGAAGCAAAGAAACCGTAGTCCGCGTCTGAGCGCACTTCGCAGTTAACCTCCGCATGGCCACGACAAAATACGCTACCACGCCGCCGAACATTTCCACGTTCCCCCCGGGCGTCCCGTACATTATCGGAAACGAAGCGGCCGAGCGCTTCTCGTACTACGGCATGAAGTCCATTCTGACGGTCTTCATGGCGCACTACATCTTAAACAAATCTGGTGTGCTCGCTCCGATGCAGGAGCATGAAGCCGACAAGTTCACTCACTATTTTGTCT